>JAITST010000502.1 GCA_031287585.1 Planctomycetaceae bacterium
TGCCCCGCAAGGGGCTAAATCTCGATAACCCCGTGCGCTAGCACGGGGCAGGAACATCCCGAAAACCAACCCCGTAAGGGGTTGAACGAAATGTTATAGTCAGCGGCGGTTCTTGTTGACCCCCTACGGGGTTCGTTTTTTGTGTGTACCTACCCCGCGTTTCACGCGGGGGCTATGTTAATAAACACTGGCATATTTAACCCCTACGGGGTAGGGATTCGTAAGAACGCAACGCACCGTCGGCTGAAGCCGACGGCAATACAGTTGCTATGATGTATTTCCGTCGGTTTCAACCGACGGCAGTTAAGAACATTCAACCAATCACATTACTCTTGTTCATTTGGTTTGCGTATCCATTTGAAGTCGCATTCGGACTCTATTTGTTTGAGCCACGACTGGTAGATACTGTAACGGTACTCACTCATACCTGCTTGCGCGTAGTCGGATAGTCTGGCGTTGTGGAATTTTTCCAGTAATACGTCGTCAGATGGTGTACTGCCTATACAACGTATTAGGTAGACTACCGTTTCCGATTGGTCTAAAGCGTAGCCAGTCTCTCCGATTTGCAGCGAGTAAGCGGCTCGCATAAAATCTGTACCCGCCATCTTTATCGCGGTGTTGTCGAATAGTGCGGTACCTTCGGCTACGCCTTTTTCGCGAACTTCGCCGATTCTCGGCGGGACTCCGTACATCTGTGCTTCCATCGTTTCGGTCGCGTTTCCATACGTCTTCCACGCGAACGCCTCGGTCTCGACAACTTTATAATCTTTTATCTCGCTTTGGCTCTTGAATAAATCGGCTAGCGATTGTTTCGAGGTCTTCGCCTGCTCGACAATTTTCTCTGCCGCCTTCTTCGCCGCCGGTCTCGCCTCTACTTCCTTCCAACGCGCAAGCACCGTATCACGCACGTCCGCGAACTTCGGCACGAACTGCTTCTCCTCCTTCGTTATCCACAATACATACACTGCATTCTCGCCCTGAATCACTTCCGGCATAAACGGTACCGGACTTGTATCGTATATCTGGAACAACACGTTCAACGCGGAACGGTCACGGGCAAAGGGGAGCGTCAACGCTTCGTGAAGTGTCACGGGCGACGTTGTTTCTATCAATTCCAAACCGAACTCATTAGCGTACTCGGTCAGATTCGGCGCAGCGGGCAAGTCCTTATTTGAACCGAGTGCTTTGTTGTACTCCTGAAAGTACGCTTGCATCCGCACTCTTGCACCTTCGACACGGTCTTGATTCTTTTTAATCGCCAACGTTTGTCGAATCGACGCTTCAACTTCACTCAACGGGCTATACAAAATCGACAAGTCAATTGGCTTGTCGTCAATTGCGTCTGCCGGTTTATCGTCCGCCAGTTTAACGTCAACGGGTTTATCTTCCGCTGGTTTAACGTCAGCAGGTTTATCTTCCGCTGGTTTAACGTCAGCAGGTTTTTCTTCCGCTGGTTTAACGTCAGCAGGTTTTTCTTCCGCTGGTTTAACGTCAGCGGGTTTTTCTTCCGCTGGTTTAACGTCAGCGGGTTTTTCTTCCGCCTGAAACGCTACTTGCCGATACACCGAATCACTTTTCAACGACGAACTTTCTTTTGGTTTTTCGTCAACGTTTTCTTCCACAGGCTTTTCGTCAACGTTTTGTTGCTCTAGCGGTTGAACACTTGGCGCGGCTGCGTCTGGTGTTTCCGTTGTTGGCGTTTCTTCCTTTGGTTGTTCAGAAACTCCTTGCGGAACGTTTGGCTGCGGCAACAACGGGAATGTTGGTATGTTACCGCGTGACGCTGCGCCACCGCCGAAACTTGGATTTGAACCGGGTAAGAACGTTCCACCGCCGGTACCGAACAAACTGTTAGCGGGATTCGGCTGACCGTTCGGGAGAGTTAGCGGTCGGAGTTGTTTACGGTACAATGTCTCTTTGTTATCGTTGTAGTATTTTTCGATTTCTTCCTGAGTTATACTATCAAGTGTTTTCTGTTCAACCTTCGAGACAAGGTACTGAATGTTGAGCCGCAACGGTGACGAGAATCCGCTATTCGGACTTTCGGGATTGTAAACAGCGTACTTGTTGTCTTCAAAAAATTTCTCGAGCGTACTATTCGACGGGTCTGCGACCGGCGACGCGAATGCCGAAACCGGAATCGCCGCGACTTCCGCCGTCACCTGTCGATTCATCCGTTGAAACCAATCCCAACGCAATGTCGGCGGATAAACTTCAGCAACCGCCATCTCGCTATTGACGATGTTGTTACGCAAAAGTTCTTCTTTGATGAGCGACTCGATTTGTTTGTATTCCAAACCGATGTCGTGAAGTACGTCAGACAAGAGTGACTTCGTTATGCGGCTGCGTGTAATCTCGCGCAGATAGTTGACAACCATATCGCCCGAAACGACGATGCCTTGCTCTTCGGCGTAACGGCAAACGAGCCAGTTTTGAATCAGTTGTTCGCCGGAGAGCCGGTTTTCAAACTGTGCGGCTATCTGGTACGTAATGAAAATGTCGGTTTGTTGTATATTCGGTAATTGCGACATACGAGCGTAAAGTTGACGGTAAAAAATTGACAACGCTTCGCGACCACGCCGCAAGTTGTCAAGCATAACATCGTCAATCTTGGTATTGAAACGACGGCAAGTTGCGATGCGACCCTGACCACTCGTTTGCGTCACATCCAACAGTTGCAGCACTATTGGTAAAATGATGAACGAAACCATTGCCATTACGCCAACGATGGCGAGGTAAGTTTTTTGATTTTCACGAAACTTTGCGAACGGATTATAACTAGCCATTCCTGAATTTTCCTATATGTGAGTTTGTTGTAAAAGTTAGTCAAGCCAACCGACTTGACATTATTATAAGCCAATTGACCGAAGTGCGAACAGTTAAAAAACTACGTTGTTTGCCGTACCAGTTAAAACTTACCGCAACCCCGACCTCAGCCACGCCCCACAATTATAACAGATATTCCTATTTTAACCAACGGCAATTACGAAAAAATTTTCCGTTTTTCGGAGAATGATTAAAATAGGTGAAATGACGAGAAAATACAAACCCGATTGCGGACGAATACGCCCGTAATCGGGTTTGTATTTAGTGTTTAATAATCCGCGCCCGTGCCGAGGATTCCATTGGGTTCTCCATAAACACGGACAGAACACGGGTTCGGATTGGGTGTTTTAGTTTTCCGAAAATTTTTGTTTCCAGTTGACGCACCCGCTCACGTGTTATATTGAAATGTTCGCCGATTTCTTCCAACGTGTGCGGTTTGTGGTCTCCAAGACCATAACGCATTTTTACGATTTCCTGTTCACGGTCAGACAAACACGTCAGCACTTCGTTAATCCTCGTTTGTAACGACTCATGCGTGACTCGCTGTGTAAAGTCGCTGGTATGACAGTCTTCAACCAAATCCCCGAACACGTTCTCGCCTTGACTACCAATCGGTAAGTCTAACGAAACAGGGTGTACGTCGTAATCCATCGCCGTTTCAACTTCTTTCACTGTCAACCTTACCGCCTTCGCCACCTCTTCCGACGACGGCGCAACACCATTCACATTCGTCAGCAAGTAACGCATATAACGAATACGATTGATGTGGTCAACGATATGAACCGGTGTTCGTATCATACGCCCTTGCTGGAATATCGCACGCGAAATAGTCTGCCGAATCCACCACGTCGCGTAAGTCGCAAACTTGCAATTCCGCGATAGGTCAAAACGGTCAACAGCACTCATCAGCCCCGCGTTTCCCTCCTGAATCAGGTCGAGGAAACTCAAACCGCGTCCGCGATAACGTTTTGCAATCGAGACAACCAACCGCAAATTGCTTACAGATAAATCCGCCTTACGCGCGTCATACTTGGAGCGGCTAACGGCGATGTTTGTAAAACGGCGGCTAATTGATGTCGGTGTTTCGAGTGTCTTACGCATAAACGACCATAACCGTTTGCGAAGATATATCAAACGCTGCTCCTGCGCAATCCGCAACGGTACGTCAACCGTTTTGTGGTACGTCAATTCGAGTTCTTTAATCTCCGAATGAATCAACGCGATTTGCTCCGCCTTACGCTGCAAACGTTTGACGAGCGGTTCCACGAACGCGGCGCGGAACGTCAATTCAGTTATAAGTTGAACAGCGTGAAGACGGCGTTGTGACAAACGTTTCCAAGCGGCACGGCGATTCTTACGCGACGCGGAATGATGTAACGCTATGCGGAAATCCTCGCGGTTACGTTTCAGAATCTTTGTGAGCGTCGGGATGTTCGCAATGACTTTCTGCATATAGCGTTTCTTACCGACGATGTCTAGCACCGGAACTTCAAGCACTCTATCAATGCGCAACTTACGATTAACAACATCAATAAGCCGGTCTATCGCAAATTTTATAACGACATCCGTTCCGAATAAGTATCTATGAAGTTCGATACGCCGCTCCCGAATTTCGGTCGCCAACGCCAACTCGTCAGAACGTTTCAACATTGGCGTGCGCGACATCTGTTGAAGATACAATCGCAGCGCATCTTCGTTGCTCTCAATAATGTTGTCAAGTTCTGACATTTCGCTATCAGGCAACAAAACGGAATCAATACCGTTACGGTTGATGTCAGTTACCACTTCCGCCAACTCGTCGTCCACAAACCCGTAATCATTTTCATCAATAAAGTTATTGTACATTGTAAACCTCAAATCCTATCTGTTTTATTTCACAAATGGCAACTGATTCAAAAAACTACAAACTGTTTCAAAAACATACTACACGCAAGCAATTTTAATGCCTATAAAATAATAACAAACTAGCACACGTAAGTAAGTTAATATCAATATGTTATGGGAACAATTTTTGTGACACAATTTTTTGACCAAGACCAGAGTGTATAATTTTGCCCGCCCAAAATGCAACAAAATCAAAAAGTGCATTAAAATAAAACACGTTAATGAGTAGAAGATTTTCTGGTAATATGCGTAATTTGGAGTTGGCTAAAGGACATTTCTAAAAACCTCAATTTTAACCGCAAAGTTCGCAGAGATTTTATTTTGAAAACCTTTTGTAATGTTTTATAATAGAATAAGTTACAAAAAAATACTCCTCTGCGACTCTTTGTGTCCTCCGCGTTAAAAAAGAATTATTAGAGATTTTCGAAGAATAAGGAATAGATGTGCAACAGCCAGAAATACAACAGGTGGAGACGAAGCGACACTCCGCGCAGTTACGCTGGTATCAAAACATCGTGAATATTTCAACAATGTTGTGAAGTTATTACTTTACAACCTTACAAGTCACCACACCAACATTTTTTAGTGTTTGAAATTTTGGATTAAGCAGTTTTTTGACATCGGATTTATAGTTTGTCTAATGGCATCTTCTAAAAACCTATCGGTTCAAAATAGCAAACCTCGTAAAATCAGGAACTTGCTGAACGAAATGGTAGAGTTTTTAGAAGTTGCCTAATGTTGTTTTTTATTTTCGCTCGTCTCGAACATTGCGTCAACAAAATTGTCAGAATCGAAAATTATTAGGTCGTCTGCCGACTCGCCTACTCCTACGTACTTTACCGGTAAGCCCATTTGTTTACGTATCGCTACTGCCACACCGCCCTTCGCTGTGCCGTCCAGTTTCGCTAACAGCAAACCCGTACACTGAACCGCTTCGGTGAAATGTTTTGCTTGCGAAATTCCGTTTTGACCTGTTGTTGCGTCTAGTACCAGAATTACTTCGTGCGGTGCTTCGGGAATCAGTTTGTTCATTACACGTCTGATTTTTCCCAACTCGTTCATCAGATTCTTTTGCGTTTGCAGTCGTCCGGCGGTATCAATTATCGCGATGTCCGCGTTGATTTCCACCGCTCGTGATACCGTCTTATGTGCAACACTCGCCGGGTCGCTACCAGATTGACCTGTTACAATCTCCGCACCGAGACGGCTTGCCCAGACCGTTAGTTGTTCCACTGCCGCCGCACGAAACGTGTCCGCCGCACCCAGTACGACCTTCTTGCCGTCCGCTATGAATTGCGATGTCAATTTTGCTATTGATGTTGTTTTACCACTGCCGTTTACACCGCACATCATCACGACCGTCGGTGCTTTCTCCGCGAACGTTATCGGTGACATTGGCTGTTGCATCAATGTTTTCAGTTTCGATTTTATTACTTCAATTATCGCGTCCATTTCGACCACCCGACCGCGTTGCTGCGTGCGGACTTCGTCAACTATCTCACGTGACGCGGCGACACCCATATCGGTTTTGACGAGTTTCTCGAAAAGTTCTTCGAGGAACGTTTCGTCAACCAGCCGCCCTTGTTGTTTGAACAGGTCGCGGATGTCGGTGTTGAAGAATTGTACGGTCTTTTTTAGACCTTGTTTTATTTTATCAAATATGCCCATTGGGTTTAGTTTTTAGTTGGTTAATTTTACCGTGTCCGTGAACAATTACGAAAAAACTTACTTGTTTTTCTGGTAAATCGCGTTCAGGATTTCGTCCCACGTTTTGAATTTTGTTTTCGTTTCTACGACCGAGTCTATCAGCCGCCGCGCTTCAGATTCGGTGTGACCTAATCCTATCAGAGCGTTGAAAGCTTCTGACGTTATATCGGGCTGCGTTTCGCTATCCGGTACATGACGTGTTACCAGCAACGCGAATTTCGGTACTTTGCGGCGTAGTTTTGCAACTACACGTTCCGCCATCGCCGCTCCGATGCCCGGCAAACTCGTTATGAATTTTTCGTCCTTCTCCTCAATTGCGGTCGCGATTTCGTTCACTGGTCGCAACATAGCGCGTAACGCCTTGCGTGTTCCGATACCATCGACAGAACAGAATAGGTCGAAAAACTCACGTTCGGCTTCGGTTAGAAAACCGATTAGACGCGGCACTTGCTTACCCATTTGCGGGTTGCCGTCCATAAAAAATATCGTGTGGAGCGAGACCGTTTTACCTTTCTCGCTTTGCAACTGACGGCGTGTGAACTCCGGCACGAGTACCTCATATTCAAATGCTCCCGAACGTAACGTTATCGAGTCAAGTTGTAACGAAACAATATCGCCTGTTATTTTTGTAATCATCGTTGGTTTGTAAAAATTTTGTTGTGATGAAAATGGCACAACGCAATTGCGAGTGCATCCGCGACATCTGCCGGTTCGGGAAACTTTTTTAACGCGAGTTCGATAGCGATTGCACGTTGCATCTGATCTTTCGGTGCGTGACCGGAACCGGTCAACATTTTCTTAACTTTCGTCGCGGCATACGGAAACACATTGATTCCGAACTGTGCCGCCGCGAGACAAATAACGCCGCGTGCGTGTCCCATCATTATCGCGGTTGTCGGACGGTCGTAATGTGAATACAACGATTCGATAGCAACAGCGTCGGGGCGATACTGCTCTATTACTTCGTGAACCCCATCGTAAATCATTTTGATTTTTACAGCCATCGCCGCATCCTTCACACTTCGGACAACACCGCCTTCCAGCAAAGTCGTACCGCATGTACCAACAGTACCTTCGATTACACCGTAACCGGTAGTGTTAAGTCCGGGGTCGATACCGAGTATTTTCATTAGTGTATTTGTATGATTACAACAGCGATTCAAAGTCTTCAATGGATGTGCAAACCGCCGCCTGAACAACCAGAGAATCCACTGCCGTAACATCGGTACGAGAATTTAACGAATTATTAATACACTGCGATACTCGCCCGAATCTTTCTTGCAGTATTAGTAGTATGCACGAGACTTTAGCACTTATCTCAGTATCGGTACATCCTTTCTCATACGCCGCCAATTCCCATTCATCCTTAATTGTTTCTATCATATTAACACCCTCCGGTTCTCTAAATGCAGTTGATAATGCCTTAAAAATTGGTTTGAAAGTTGGATTCTCACTCCACTTACAGTATGTCGCAATACTACGCACGAGCGAAACCTTCTGTTCTTCAACCAAATCACCAATACTAACAAGTCTGAAAATACCGGACAAATTATCGGTAAATGTACCGTCTGTTGCCCGTTTCAGACACTCCACAATCGCCTGCGTCACAGGTTTGCCGGGCAACTTCCCGTACTGAAACGCACGCAAATTGATGAATATCACTTTGAACTGTATCAAAAACGGTCGCAACTCTTCCGGTACGTTTTGATAAATATCCTGAAACCATTTTTCACCGTCCCAATCGTCAGTACCGTTGTACACCATAATCATCAGTTGCAACGGCGGCTTGAACGGTGTCTTATCCTTGAACGTCTTAAAACGCCGATAATGTAACGCCATCGCCGCTTCAGCAAGCAACTGAATCATCACGTCAGTCGATGCCGTTGACTTATGTTCAAGGTGCAACAAAACTTCCAAATTCCACTTGTCGTCAATCAAATGAGCCGCGAACGACTCATCCATCAACACCTCTTTGAGTTCATCACTTAAATAAGTGGTCTTGGCTTCACGCAAATTGTCGAGGTCAACTTTACTAACCAACGGTTCACCAGCGTAATTCTTCAGAAAATCCGAAACATACGCCTCATTGTACGCCGTTTGCCGACAAAACCTATCGTGCGGATTCGACGGTCGCCAAATCGGATTCACCCCTTTTTGACTACTATCACTTTGTCCCATAAGATTGTACCCGATTCCAACAAAATTTTCAAGTCACGTTTACAAACCAAAAACAATCAATCAATAAACCGCATCTGCTTCACATTCGGAATGATGTTTAGCGGCACAAACGGTAACGGCAAACCGTGAGGCCAATAAACCAACAACGCCTCACCGACCAACAACTCACGCGGCACCGGTGCGGGAATACCGTCACGTGTCCACAACCGGCTATCCTTACTCATTGGCGAATTATCACCGAGCATCAAAAACTCGTCGTGCCCAACCTTAAAATCCACTTGCTTCGTCTTCCCGAAATACTTGAAAAACTCCTGTGACGAAAGTATATTCCGGTTATGTTGTTCCGTTTCCCCCAAGTACGACGCGAACGGCGAGTTCAAAAGGTCACACATCCAACTATTATCATTATCGTTCGCCGCAAGATAATACAAATCTCGTTGTACTTTCATCCTCGCAATAGTTACCTCTGCTCCGCGAACACCAATCGAAATCGGACGCAAATCAAGTTCGGTCGGACTACGGTCACGCCGCATCCGATTTTCAACATCAATCAACGAATCGTACCGTGCGGGACGGTTAAACGTTACTTCTTTTCCATTGACGCACAACCGTAATTCTTCGTCAATGTTCATAAACATCACTCTGTGACAACTTTCGCCTTTAACATTCGTCTTACCGTGAACCGGCTCAAAAACGTCTTCCATTCCTTCAATCGACAACTCCGCGTCGCCAGTTCGTAAGTCAATTTTGCAAACAAATACGACACCGCCTTTCACCAACTTTACAAACAGACCACTATCAGCCGGAACAACTTTTTCAGTAGTTGTAATATCAAACGAAACCGCGAGGTCGCCGACCCAATTCAAGCCCATATAATCGGGGTCGCGGTAACACTGATAATCACGAACAACCTTTTTCCCGTCGTGTTGCTCGCGAACCGCAATAAAGTCCGATGCCTGCCGCCGCATACCTTGCGAGTTGCGAACAAGCCCCGAGTTGTAAGACGTGAAATCAGTAATGAGCATCGGTTTCGCGGTTACGGCTGTTGACGGCAACGCACCAGCCGCGAGTTTCAAACATTCCTCTGACGACGGAACGATATGACGATAGTGTATCCACTCCGTAACAGTAGTAGGATTCTTCAAACTTGTCGCAAACGTTTTGTTATTGTCAAACACAGCATTGCTATCCTCATCTGCTTGCCACGCTGACGGATAACCGCGTGAATCCCATTCTGGAATAGCGTGTTCCGTATCGTGAACGAGTTGCAACATAGAGTTGAGTTCACGAAGCGGTTTACGTTGAATAACAAAATCCGTTTCACCGTCCTTACGAACAAAAACGTCGCCGTTCTGAATACGAACCGTTTCGTTTTCCAGACCAACAAGCCGCTTGACATAATTAACTTGTGCTTTTGCGGGATAACGGAAAACGGTAACGTGCCAACGTTTCGGCTGACGAAACAGATAGTTGTACTTCGCAACCAAAATCCGGTCACCGGAGTACGAACGATAATCGACATTGTCAACGTTGTCTTTTCCGAGATAAGCCGTAGTACCGCATTGCGGACAAGTACCGCCGAGAACACGGGCGTTCTGGCTCTCATCGGACGACGATTGTCCGTGACCAGTTGCTTCAGGAAATTCTTCGCTGGCGTTGACCTTGTAGCGGGTTTTACATTGCGGACAAACAACATCCTTATGAAACCCCATTAAAGTAGGAGCCATCGAGCCGGTAGGAATGACGTACAACTCAATCAAAAAAGTCTTGAACAACAAAGCCAAAACCAAAGCCGCAGCCAGCGACTCCAATGTATCCCGAAATAACCGAAAGCCATCTCCATTCCCCCATGCAGAATCCGCACTCTGCCCCGATTTTTTATCCAATAAATTTTGTGTTGACATAGATTGTGTGTATAGTAGGTTAAGTAGTTGAAGTAAACAAATAAAAGTTTCCCCGACAAAATTAGCGGGTAGATTTTGACGGGACTCATAAAATAACACCACCCGATTTACAGGGGATATCACCTATTATTATACTTTGACAAACCCTTCACGTAAATATGGTCACCCTTTGCTCACGCAGATTGCAAAGTAAAAAAATCCCAATAATCTCGAACATTTTCGTTTTTCACGCATGCAACATTCCGTATTCTGTTTTTTTTGATTCATGGCGGTAATCAGATGTTGGACACACGCGATTCAAATTTTTATCAGCATTTGTCATTCTGCACTTTCCAAGTAATTGGAGCGTGTGCGAAATTTATGGGTGAATATCGTGAAACACCGGAATTTTGGCGGTATTGACCATCACATCAATAATTCTGGGACACAACCGGGACTTTTACGATAATTTGCCATACCTACATTATAACAACAAAAAGTAAAACCTAAAGGTATCGCCTGAAAGCGAAGGTTTTAGACCCCTCGTCGTGACAATAAATGGATGATTTTATTGTCACCTCCCCGAACAAGTCTAATGTACAATAGTCCCCCTTTTTCATTTTGCTTATAATATAGTCTGTCGTCGTGATTAGCCGTTTTTGGGCTTGTTTGCCGTTGAAAGAATAATTGAGTGTTCGGTGAGCGTGGTGTCACGCTTATTCCGATTGTTTTACTTCATTCGAGAATGTTAATTCATAAGACGTTTTGATGGTTCGTAAGATAGATTAACACAAAATAGGAGATTTAACATGTTAAAAAAAGAGCCGTTTTTTATAGTATCTCCCGATGATGAGGTTCTGTGTTCCCCTCCATACGATATAAACGATAAGGAGTTTGATGATATGAGGAAGGACATGGAAAAAGAAGTTGAAAATATGATTGATAATTCTACTCGTCGTGGCTTTTTACAAATGATGGTTTCGAGTTGTATCGTTTCCGGCTTGTTGCCAAGTAATGCAGTGGCAGAAGAAGGGGCAGTTGTACTCCTTCTAATATATGCCAGTCCAGGAACGAGTGTGTCACATCAAACATATGTGACACTGTTGAGATATGTGCCTCGGGGCATATCTGTCGTGGGGTAAACCTTTGTCTAGAGGAAAATAGATGCGCTGCGTTAAATCAATGTACGCAAGGCAATCGATGTGGAGTTGCAAATTTTTGTGCGATATCCAATAATTGTGGAACTTCACATTCATGTGTCAGAGGGAATGAATGTAGAACTTATAATGTTTGTATAAATGATTACTGTAATCCTGAGGAAGATACATGTACACGCCGCGATAGATGTGCCACGGCAAATGCAGTTCCAGTTCCATAATAAGACTTTAGAAGAATAATGGAACTGTTCATATTTTTCTTCCGGGTCGTAATGTGTCGGTATGGCGTTCGTGTGTCCCACTTTATTTGTGGCGTTACAAGTAAGCGAACACCGATTTAGTTTTTTTGTTATTTTTTGAAAATACAGACTGGTAAGTTGACAGATATAAATAAAGTGTCTGAAGCAGAGATGTTTTAGTTCACTTGGATAGATGTAACAAATATTTTCAACTATTTAGGGAGGTTTACCATGAAATATAAAGTTTTATTTTTAATACTACTGCTTATTATTCCTTGTATAATTATTGTAGGGCGGCACTTTTATGCACCGACCCGACATCGTTTTTTTCTTAAAACGGATGTGGAATCCTCATCATTTACTGAATTTCCCCTTCCTGCTTCTATGGCTATTGTCCAACAATCTGCTGTTTCTTTTAACGAAGACAAAATGGTAATCGCAGGATGCGAATCCAATAATTTAAAAATCTACACTTGTGATTTTCTTGGAAACAAATTAAAAGATAAATTTATTTTGTTTTCA
>JAITST010000535.1 GCA_031287585.1 Planctomycetaceae bacterium
TGTGCGTTCTCCTCTTTCGTGTTATGCTGTTTTGGCACTACAACAAAAGTGCCGTCAACGAGCGTACCGCCTTGCGGTTTGATGCCTTTCGATTCGAGCATTTCGAGAAACTTATCGAAGAGAACTTCGTCGAGATGAGCGTTCTTCATCTGTTCGGCACTGTGTTTATTAACTTGCCAAAAATCGTCTTCGCATCGGGAATGGTGTGATAGACCGTGATGCCGAGAAAGTCCTGAAATGTTTTGCGGTCACGAATGAAGAACTCGGTCATCTCATCGGAGAGATTGTATTGAGATTTGAGTACGATGATTTTGAACATGAGGAGGATGTCGAAGTACGGTCGTCCTCCGTTGGGCTGCGGCTTGCGCAACACAGAAAGAAGGGGACGAAATGCTTCCCAATCGACACCGGCGGCGATAAAGTTCGGTTGCATCATATTGTCATTGAAAAATAAGCGTTGATAAAATTAAAAACGCCTTTCATTATAGGCAACTTCTAAAAACTCCAGCATTTCGTTCAACAAATCTCTGATTCTACGAGGTTTGCTGTTTTGAGTCAATAGGTTTTTAGAAGATGCCTATAGCAATTGTCAAACGTCCCGGCAAGTTATTAGAGGTGCCCTGTATTTAATCGAAAATAAAATCCCTCCATTTATTTTTACTCACCCTTCTCTGCCCCCTTGTACTCTGCTCCGCTTTCTCGTAAAATACCCTTCAACAATCAGAATTCAAATCGCAAGTTTTTGCCTTCGTACTTTCAACTCCACCCGGCTTGCCGGATGAAAGTGCGATTAAAAAATCGTGTTATTCGTGCGTTTCCCGCAGGGGGGCGTTATGAACACGACTTGCGGGTTTCGGGGTATGCGCTTGCGCATATTTATGGTACCGGTGCGTATTGCATCCAGTGGAGTGGATGGAAACCCGTCTTGAGGCAACGTAGCGTTCCCGTTTTATACGTTGCGTTAAACTCGGTTTGCTTTCCCAACACCAAGCAAACGATGCCGCCTGAAAATCACATTAGTTTTGACGAAATTGCGACTATTGGCAATCTGCTCTTGCAGGAATTGCGAGCGGTACATTCTACATTGAAAGAAAACAATCGGCAAACCCGCCGCAAATCAACCGTTGCCGAACGAGTCAAAATGTTGCTCAAAGAATTTCCGCGTCCTGATTGGTCGGCTGTCGAACTGGCAAAGGAAATCGGTAGCGGCTGCACAGATGCCGCTGTCCGCCAAACAGCAATTTGGAAAACGTATCGAAAGATGCAACGAACTGAACAATCATCTCATTCTAATAAAGATTTTTGTGCAGATGATTTTATCAGTGAAATAGATGAAAAGTTGGACGGCGGAGCGTGATGATAGGTTATGATTTTACATACGCTTTCAAAAATTATTGTCCGCTATTGCCCGATTGTTTTTCGGATTAACGTGAAATTAGATTGTGTTTTGTGGTTTATAGTGGGCGAACTTTCCTTTCAGTTTAACATACTTTAATTACAAACCATGAATTTGAGATCTACGTTACTTGGTATTCGGGTAAAAAACACCAAATTGTTTCAGCAACTACAGCAACAGGGATGGGATTATGTTCTCAATCTTGAAACATGCGAACTACATAAGATTCGTGGCGGTCAACTGGATGGAAGCCATAATCTTGCCACTGCAAATTTGGAAGATTTCATTTGGCTTATAAATATGGGCGACATTCCAATTGACCTATATTGCGACGGTACAGAAATCCTGGTTTACGATATTCAAACGGGTAAATTGTTGGGTAGTTTCACTCTTAACAAGTGTAAACATTGTTTTCCTAGTTCGTTTTAATTTTTAACTAACCATTTTTACAAGGAGATTTACGATGAAAAAATTATCTTTTGTTTTTTGTTTCGTTTTCATTATGGTTTTGGGAGTTTCGGTTTTTGCTCAAGTTCCGCAACTGAATACCCCGTTCCACAAACCGGTATATCAGGATACGTGGGGAAAAACTACTACGAGCCCCACCGTGTTTCCTACACCTAAACCCTATAAGCCTCTATGGTAAGAACAATACACTTACAAGATTAGTTGGTTATCGTGTGTAACTCTTGTGATCGGTTTTCCGGTCACTTTTTATAGGTAATTTCTAAAAAACCCCCCTTTCATTTTACAAGTTCCCGATTTTCGGGGTTTGCTGTTTGGGAACTAGATTTTTTAGAATCTGCCATGCAATACAAGCAGTTGAACAGGTGTAGTGGTTGCGATTGTTCGCTCGCTGCTCGCTTGTTGAAATGATGTCCACATTGATTCCGCCGTCAGCAAGGGTTTTGAACATCCGGTACGCTATATTCACATTTTATACCAACAGCCGCTTTGCCATTGCTACTGCTGCGCTGGCGTTTTCGTTGTACCGTCCTCTATTGGGTCTGCAAATTCATGAGTGACCGGCGCGTCGCCTACCATTATCTTTGATTCCGTTCGTATGCCATATTCTGTTAGGGCTTCGATTACCTCCTTCATCTGCGGCATTGTTATTGTCAAGAATAGATGTTTGGAACAAGTCAACACAAACTATAAACCCGATGTCAAAAAATCATTTAATCAAAAATTTCAGATACTAAAAAGTGTTGGAGTACCGATTACGTTACCGCCATAATGTATAGACCTGTACTTTCTCAAAAATCACAATACGATGTCACCAACTTACAATGACTTTGCAAAGTCATTTTTCACAGGTAGGTAAGGATAGATGAAATTGCTTTGCATCCGTAAAACAATAACTCGTCCCCAAACTGACCTTGTCTGAAAATTAACAAATGCTATAATGCCGAAATGGACAAGAGTACCGCTATTTGACGAGCGAACAAAACGTCCTTGGGCGGCAGCCGAAACTCATGAACTTGGGCGCGGCGGAATCTCTGCTGTCCACGAAGTCACTGGTATCCATCGGCAAAAGTCAGGTTGCCCTTGACACAGAGACCGGTAGCGAGTATAAACTCAACGAAGTTTCATACGATATGCTTGAACAGTTATCGACAGAGAAAACCGTTGAAGAATTGATTAACGTAATGACACAGATTTACAATGTGTCGAAAGAAACAATGTCGTCGGATTGTGAAGAGTGGTTACCAACCGCCCTTGAGAAAGGACTTGTTCTCAAAACGGAATAGGTCACAAACATTTAACCAATAAGGAGAATTCAATGGAAACGAAAGAAACGTTTGATACTCACGAATCGCAAGTCGATTCCAAGAGGACTTATGAGGTCCCCTGCATTGAAGATATGACCGAAATGACCTTTGCCAAAGAGGCCTGGATGGAATTCTGTAATGGCAACTGGTGCTTCGACTGCTCAAATTGCAGTTGCCGTTAATTATCATCCCCTTTTTTAGGAGAAATCCAATGAATGAAATGCTTACTGCCAACGAACCGGTTCAGGTTCAAAAAAATCCTACTCCGCTCCTGTTATTGTTGACAGTTGCGGAATGACCTTCACAGAGGTAATCTGAGACGATACTGGTAACGGTTGCCAGTATCAATGCTTTCACTGTAATTGCACCAATAACTAACATTTCTAAATAGATCTGTTTGGAAACTGAAAAATTAGACAATGTTTCCGAACTGGTCTAGGATTGAAAGCGGTCAAATAAAGTTGACTCCGGTATGGCAGTGCGCATTTTTGATTCCCATGTTCACTTAGGCGTTCTTTCTCATCGAGAGAGAGAATCGAGTGAGTTGCCGTTTGATTTGTACAACGGTATGATTGATTTTATCAAAACGATGAATAAGAGCGGCGTTGAACGTGCGATTGTATTTCCGATTCCACACAGGGATTTTCACACGGGGCGTTCCAATGATTATATCTTTGAAGCGTATCAAAAGTATCCCGACCGGCTGATTTCGTTTTGTCGAATTGACGACAAATTGGATGAAAATCTGCGCAAAGGATTCAAGGGGGCAAAACTGCATCTTGTTTATGAGGACTTGAAAATTAGGAATATTCACACTGCCTTGAAATTATTGGAGGACTGGAATGTGCCGCTGTTGCTGCACGCCAATTTCGATAAAGACAATCCACAGTTGAAAGTTCAACAGGTAAAGGAGATACTGTCAGTTACTCCGAATCTACTCTTGATTTTGGCACATTGTGGCAGAGGACGTATTTGTACAGACGAACAGGTTGTAGGCAATGCCAATGCATTGAAAACATACGACCGCATATTTTTTGAAACATCAACGGTTGAAGACCCCCAAACCGCAAACGGTAGTATCGTAAAAGCGGTTTGTGATATTGTCGGAAATGAACGAGTTCTCTTTGGAACAGATTATCCATTTCAGAAGGACTTATACGACTATTCAGCATTGATATGTCCAACATTAAACGCGACTTGCCTTGATACGGATACTAAACAAAAAATAATGTTCAGTAATATCTACAACTTGCTGAATTTAGGAAACGAAGAGCGGGTTATTATTAGGCGGACAAACGAGAGCGATATTGACGCTGTGTTTGACGTGTTCTTTAGCGAGTTGAGTAAACAAGATAAGAAGTATCTTGCGATTTCGGCAAAGTTAAAATATCGAGAACACTGGGAACGCCATATTACGTCCGGCAAATCTTGCTTTGTAGCGGTTTTAACAAGAGATACCAGCCAGGAAAAAATAGTTGGTTATATGCGGGCATTTCCTACGATGATGAAAGAACATCAAGGGGATTTATGGGACTTTGTAGTTCATCCCGATTATCGCAAAAGGGGAATCGCAAAACAGATGTTGATGTATTTGCATCGGCGTTATTCAGAAATGTTTGCAAAAACGGACGCAAACAATGTTCCAATGAAAACACTGTTGCAGAGTTTCGGTTATCAATCTGAAAATCCTGATTCCGTGCGAATCATTAAGTGGAATAAAAAATAAATGTCGCTTTATACCAACCGTTCAATTGTTTCGTTGCTCAATATGACGCGG
>JAITST010000005.1 GCA_031287585.1 Planctomycetaceae bacterium
GCCAAACGACTTTCAACAAACGCCTATAACCGTTTTTTAATTGCTTTACCGACATCGAACGTTTGTTCGACCTTCTTTCCTTTGCCGCTGACTTCGATTTCGTGCGGCGTGGTTTTCGCGTCGGCATACTTCTCGTCAACGACTCTGTAAAGCGTATAACTCTTCTCTTCCATTACTCCCGTTACCGCATTTTTTTCTTCGACAACATCCTCCTTTACTTCTTTTTCAATGAGGACTTTGTACTTGCCTGCCGGTACACCGATAAAGGAGTAGGTTTTCATTTCAACGTGTCCCGCCGCGTCAGTGAACGCGACCGGATTCCATTTGCCGCCGTCAACAGAAACAAATCGGATAGTCGCTTCCGCAAGCGGTTGACCGTCCTGTGTGATGGTCAAATTCACGGGTGTAAGTGCAGGCAAATCCTTCGGTCTGGAATTACTACCGCCGCAACCGGAAAGAACAATGAATAACGAACAAATAATAAGTGAGGAAAAACGCATAATGATAATGATTGTGAAAATTGTGAATAATGGACAATTGTAAATTACGCGCAAGCGGAATCGAACGTCAAAGGTCAATACATTGCTTGCGGTAATCCGTAATTTTTACAGCGATTTCGATTCTCCGCCGGCGATGGTTCCTAATGCTCCCCAAACGCCCCACGGACTTTCGCCCGTCAACGTCGCCCCCTGAGTACCATTCGGCAGTCCGTTAGTGTCAACAGATTCGCTGATAAACCTAACAGAACCGTCAACGAAACCCGCGTTCACTCCGCCTGTATGGAAACTTGTTGCGGTGTAAAAACCGCGATTGACTTCGTTGTTGTCCTGTGTACAAGTTGGTGAATTTGGCGGTAAAACGGTGTTGAAACCGGTATAAAGAACCAATCCGTCAAGGTACCGGCTGCAACGGATAGTCGCCGTGTTAATGGTGCCAGTGAATGTTTGACCGTTTTGGATTGCTTTGCAGCGGGACGGCGTAACATTCGCGTATGGGTCAACGTATCCGCGGGCAACACCGCCGCGCACCATATTGCTGCCGGTTTGGCTTCCCGCAACACTTTCACTGACTGCTATCGTGTTGCTGGTTCCGTCTGTAACAGCACCGAGTTCTTTCTCAACAAACGGATAAAACAAACCACGCGACTGCATATTGCCTATGCCGGTTCCGTTGTAGTTAGAACGACTGGAAATATGTTTTCCATCTGATATTTCCCAAACCGCGTCACCGAAAGAACAAACGAGATTGCCCTTTGCTCCGTAGGGACCGACGGTTTTAACGCCTCCATCGGACGGACAATGAACGGCAGCGAAATTCTCCCGAATCAATTTATTGTTAGCGATGGCGGTTGCGTCGCCGTCTTTTCCCCATGGAACGTTGGTCGTGTCATTTCCTGTTCCGGCTTGAATTGCTTCGTACATTGACGCGGCTTCGATGAAAGGCAACAGACAGTAGGTTGCACTGAATCGGCGGCTTTCAATATTGGAAACTTTGGAATGGCACTCATTGGTTGCCGCCGGTAATTTCTGGCGAGTATCGTTGTGGTTTTGCAGCGCAAGCGACCATTGTTTCATCTGGTTAGTACACTGCATACGTCGCGCCGCCTCACGGGCGGCTTGCACAGCGGGCAAGAGCAAAGCGATTAGAACGCCAATGATGGCGATAACAACAAGAAGTTCAACCAAAGTAAAAGCCGAGCGAGAAGAGCGAACACGGCATTTACCGTAACCTGCGCCCCCCCCCCCCATTTTAACATTTGGTTAATTTGTGTTTTAACATAATTTGTCATTTTCTTTCCTTTCGTGAAAAGTTTGGTGTGATTTTGTTGCGAACTACTCGCAACTTCAAGTCATACATTATAAGCCAAAACGTTCCGCGTGTCAATGCGGATAAAAAAAATTGTGGCGAATTATTTTTTCACAGGTAAGTATCTGTCAAGGAATAACTCGTCCAGCATATTCTTAAATATACGGAAAACTCCGCCATTTATTACGATGTCAAGAGCGTTTTATTATTTTACGGATACTATACACCGCGAGCATATCGTTTTTGTAAACTTGCTCCAAATACTTTTTATGCGATAGGTCCGGTTGACTTGGACAAACTATGTAGTTGAACTTGTATTTTTGTTGCAATTCGATTGCCTCTTTGTCGGTTTTCCACCAGAATAGCATTGTGATAGACCTGTCCCACTTCGTTTCGCCTTCTTCGCTTTTGTAACTGAACAAATCGTTCATTGTCCGTTCCCATTTTACTATACTTGCCGCGTCCTGCGGGATTTCTTTTAGTACGCCGATATCGCTGCGGCTAGCGTTCCACTTGAACGTGTTCATATCACGCGGTACCAGAAATTTCGCGTCTGTCGGAGTATTTTCGCGTATCCAATTACAGATGTCCAACCAGTAAAACGCGGTGTATGGCGAGAGCGGTTCGGCTTTGGCGAATGTCGCGGTTGTTCGTTTGCCGCCAATGTCGAACAGTCCGAGCAGCGGCGTTAAGAACAACATCACTATCAACATTACCGTTAGCAATAATGCCGCAAACCGCTTCACACCATTGGCATTCTCGGATAGTTCAGGATAAAGACGATAACCATTAATTGACACCCATGTAAAATGCAAAACACAAACAGTAATTATCATCCAAACGACTTTCGCGTCCGGTTGTGTTGTCCACGAAAAATTTCCGAATAGCACAGCGTGAACAACGAGGAACATAACGAGAGCAATTAGAGTTAGTGAAAATATCAGTCCGGTAAGTTGCCGGATTGTCACGTTTCCAATATAAACCCACACCGGAGTCGCGAGCATAAATAAGAAACGTGTTCCGGTGAAAGTTAAGCCGAGCGGAACCGCCCAATCGGATGTGCGAAACCAGTAGTAACGCAAAAGTTTTGCGGCAAGCGGACGATTCGCGGTTGCGGTGATGACGTTGCCGCTGAATAAGATGTCGATTACACAACCGATGAACGCGAGCAACAATGACGCGGCAACGAAACGTGCCATTGTTTTCTGTGCAAGGTTTGTTTCGTTGTTATTGTCATTGCTGCCGTTCTCTGTTTTGATAACGCTGTAAAACACTCCGCTGACTAACAGTATCCAAACGGCAGTCATAAGCAGGAAACGGACGGACATTGTCCACGCGATTTGCGACGGGACGAGGTGGTGCGAGAGACGGAAGAATACGTAAATGTCGTTCGATTGAGCAACGATGTCGGCGGGCGTATCGGCGTTGAGACGTAACGCGGGCAGTAAACCGGGTAACGATAGTATGCCGCCGCAGATTAACGCCGGTAACATCGTGATAAACTTCGGACGTTCGTTACGTTGTAAAAACAACCACGCGAGCAACGCACAAATCACCGACCAGCCGCCCGCGAGAACGTGAAACGCCGACGCTATACCGAGCAGCAGCCACGTTTGCCGCCAACGACTGCGGCACATTGCGTCGAACGCGAAGAAGATGAATCCGAACGCAAACGTTTTCCCTTCAACACCGCCCGCGACCCATTCGCCTGCGAGATTGAAGTTTGTCTGGTAGAACAGAAAAACCGCCGCGGTAAAAACCGGTAATGCAATCAATGGGATGATGTTGTTTGTACTATTAACATCGTCAGCGTTGTTCACAACGTTAGAACAAAGCAAAGTTTGCGACAGACGACACCAACCCCACGCCATCAAACTCCAACAAATCAAACGACCAACCAACGCCATCATATACGGAGTGAGGAAAAAGGATGTCGTTCCGAATACGATGTAGTAGAACCAGTGGGCATCACGTGATTCGAGAAACGTGTCGGCGGGAATCCAGTTTGGCTGCCAGTAGTGAATCGCTTTACAAATGTAGTACGGCTCATTCAAATCGGGAATCGCCCAACCGCCGTAGAGGTAAAAGACGGCGATTACGAGTAGGAGCGGTGAAAGTTTGGACATCAATATCTTAAATAATAGGACTCGAATACGGTACATTTAACGAAGTTACCATTATACAACGTTTGATCTCTTAATACAATGGATTTATGGGAGTTTTGTGGAGTTGGGGTGTGTAAAAATAAATCAATAGTATCTACAGAAAGATTTCAGCGAAATTTGCGAGGCGTGTCCGTAAATTGTCAATCTGTGTCAAGTCGTAATTGATTGAATCCAAAAAATCCAATATCCTCATGAGTACAAATAAGCCCGACAACAATGTCCCCGCTGTCGGCGGTTTTCCGCGTTTCTGCGATTTCCCGCTCAAACGAATCAGGACTTACTTCAACTCCGTTGCCTCCTCACTCTCGTTACGCTGCAAACTCCAAACCAACGAACCAGCCATCGACACAACCAGCAAGCGTTTCAATATTGCCAAACCGCTCTCTTGTTACCAGTGTTCAATCTCCTGACCGCCGCTCTTGAACAACTTAAAGTAATTTTCAATCCGCCAACGGTAATAATACCATAACGCAATCGTTGCCGACGAAACGTCGAAGACATTCGACAATAAATACCAACGCGCCAACCTCTTTTGCGTCTTTAGATCAACCATCATCGTCGGCACGGACAAGGAATAACGTTTCGGCATCGTGCCACTGACGAAAATAAAAACGGTCAACGATAACAACTGGCGTGCCGCCAAGACACATCGGCGGTGTCGCCTGCATCATCGGCAACACTTGATCGAGGTGATTCGTTCCCGCATCCGGGGCTTTGTCCATCGTACTCAAAAAGCCGGCGGCGGTTTTCAGGTGGGCTTGAACTAACGCAATCGGAGAACCGTTATCGGCGTTGACCGCAAGTTGAGCCGTGAAGTCGTAGCCGCGGCGATCTTTTAGGCAATCGTTGATGCGGTCGGCTTTGGACATGATGATTTTTGTAGTCGAGTTTGCATCAATCGAAAACGTGGAGAACATAGCCGCCGTGGATTTGTTGTTGTGCAAATTGCCGCAGCGGAGCAACGAGAAGTTGAGGGGTGATGTGCTGGTTCGCCAGAAACCGCCAGACACCCTGTGTTACGGCGAAACCGGAACTCGCACTTGCCGGAATGGACAGTCCCGCGGCAATACGCTGGGAATGCTGCATCGATTGACCGACTATCATCCAGAAACGATTTGTGCGACGCTTGTCATCAAAATTAAAATCAAAATGAAACGCATAGTGCCAATCTTAACCATTTTCGCCAATCCACGCAACCGCAAAATATTTCTGTAGATACTATTGTTTAAACAAACGGGGGCGTGTTGGAGAAAACAACGGGCAGAAAAGATGGCTGCCATCTGCGCCGTAATATACTCGAAACAATGGAATTACTGTTGGAAAAGATAAAAATACCAACACTAAGTTTTACACACCCGGGAGGCGACGAAAAAAAACTAATGCTATTGACAGAAAAGCCAAATGAGGTAAAATGGTTGTATTGGTTTGTAGAAAATAAACAATTATGAAACAAAAAGACTGTCAATAACACGCGGAATTTACCTCTACGACACGCGGATTCATAATCCGCGTGCCGTAAGTTCGAATCTTACCGTCGCTATTGTAGTTGTGACACCGCAAAATAGTTGATTACAATCTTGTTGTTTCACGATTGTCTGTTTTTTGGTTTTCTATGGAAATTTTCACTCTAACTTAAGGGAGAATAATTATGTTTGGATTAAGTCCTATTTACATTTTGGTACTCGGTCTTGTTTGTGTTATCCTTTTCGGTAACCGGCTTCCGAGTGTTATGCGGTCTCTTGGACGGAGCGTTGTCGAGTTCAAAAAGGGAGTGAACGGTATTGAAGACGAAATTGATTCGACGATGAAACAAGTCAATGAGAAATCGAAGGACGGCGAGGTAAATAAATGACGCAACCACTTGCGGTACTGATGTTGCTGGCACTAGGCGTTCTGTTGTATGGCAAACGCTTACCGGAGATTGCACGCCAAATCGGTCAGGGTTTGCTGGAATTCAAGAACGGAATAAGCGAAGCAACATCAAGCCGCAACCAGTCAACAAAGACAAAAAAACAAGACACGGAACGCTGGGAACTAGAAAAACGCGAGACCGTGTCAGAATGTTTTATGCTGCCAGTAGAAGAAAAGACAGAGCAGACAACCGAGTGACGGTCGTGGTTGTATCGCGAAGAAGTTGTACGTGACATCTCTGGTATGTATAGCACAAAAAGATTTCAGGGCAACTAGCTCAGTTGGTTAGAGCGCTGCTTTCACACGGCAGAGGTCACAGGTTCAAATCCCGTGTTGCCCACTTTAATTAAATGCTTGTATGGCAAGGACTTGCGTAGAGGCGATTGTGGCAGAATTATTTTGGTATGTACTGGATTTTCAATGGCACACGTACCCAAATACAGGCATCTGAAGTCCCGCGATAAGGGGTATAGCGAACATAACGAGAAATGGGTTTACTTTCCCGGCACGTATAATTCGCCCGAATCAAAGAGGGCTTATGCCGCTTTTCTGCATAATCTTGCTACCCCGTCAGACGAGCCGGTTACGCTCATTAAGGGGCAAGATATTACCATTGAGTTTCTTTGTACCACATTTCTGGAATATGCTCAATTCCATTATCAGAAACACGGCAGAACAACCGGTACGTATGAGCGGTATCGGGATTCCGTCATCCCGTCCCTTATTACATTGTTTGGTGACGATTCTGTTTCTAATTTTGCCCCGTTAAAACTAAAACAATTGCGGAACGCATACGTGCAAAAAGGGTGGTGTCGTAATACGGTGTCCTTGTCCAATATTTTTGAAAGGTACTTAAACCATCAGATTTTAACACGAATTCGGGAGCAATTTTCGATAACGTGAGACGAAAAATGTAGTAACATTTTTCAAAAAGAGTATCAAGAACGACAAAATCGTTCCAATATTTAAGTCAGCGCACAGCGGTAGCGCAAATTGTTTTTTGACAATCAGGTAAAATTATATTCGCTCGACTTTGCTCTGCACTTTCCAAATTTTACCCTTGCAAAAAAGTGAGTATTCGTCGTAAGATGTAAACAAACAAAAGACCTTCACCCCCGCCTCCGACAATGAATTGTCAGCGGAGCGGTGTATCACAACTCCGAAACGCTGTCAAGACTGGTTCAAAGAATCTTTCACAGATTTGTCAACGTTACTTCCTACTGCTCGTACTTGGTATTCTCCTCGCCAACACGCAACGCCGAACTGTCACCGTTTGGATTTCGGCAGCAAAACTTTCCCAACGTTTTCGCAACGTCTTTTATCATCTGCCACAAGTCGGCAAACATTTTCACTGCATCCTTAGCCTGTACTCTCGAACAAATTATCGAACAACTGCATCCCTTGTGGTACAACATATCATTTCCGATTGCTTGCGAACTTTATCTGCGGCAAGAGACCATTGATAAGTTGAATGGTAAATACAAAACGCTGCAATTCTCGCCGAAAACAGAAATGCTTGTTAAGATGTTCAATCGTTTGAAGCCGTATTTTGCGGGCACTGACAAGTATATCGAGTTAATCGTTGACGGCGGAGATGCAAAGAAAAGTGTTCTCGCTCCGTTGAGTCAGGAAGAAATTGTTTGTGTGATTACCCGCGTCAGAAAAGATGCGAGGTTGTAAAATTTACCTCCGCGGCGTTAGCGAGGTCAACGCGGCAGACCGAAGTTGAAAGGCGATAAAATTTGTATGAACTTGCAGGATTCACATAAGCAAGGTTGGCAAGAAATGGAATGTCAGTTGTACGGCAAGAGAGTCACGAAGATGTATAATGTCCCCTCTAATAACTTGCCGAGAATTTAATAGTTGGTATAATTGGGGGTGTTTTCATTTTTTCACCCCTCATTTTATTGCTTCATATACAGCCGAACTTGCTCTCCGCCGAAACGAATACCGATAAACTCTGCAAACTCAACGATTTCCCTTAAATGTCTCGCCGCCGATGCCGTCCTCATGTTCAAAATTATTGTCCTGAAATCCCAATATAACCTTTCCGACGAGACGAATAATGCTCATCTCGACGAATTCCTCTTCGACAAGTTCCTCGCAACGCTCGAATAGAAAAGCATTAAGCCGCGAGGCGGTACACTCGTTGACGGCACGTT
>JAITST010000385.1 GCA_031287585.1 Planctomycetaceae bacterium
TACGAAAGTTGATGAGTTTTCGCGGTGAAAATTTTGAGTATTTCCAGCAGGACATACCGGCGGGTGAGGAGTTGAACGCAGAGTTGCTTGACGCGATGGTGTTCGCGTTGAACGACCTCAAAATTGTTGATGTTGTTCGTAAGCCGGACAAGTTGCGTGACGCGATTCGCGAGCGGGCATCGTTGGAAAAGTTGGCGTTAGATACGTCGCTAGCGTCAAGCGGTTTCAATATCGTACAAATGCCGGACATTAAAGTTGACAAGTCGAAATTGAAGGTAGAATTGCTCTCGGCGAACGGTGATTTCAGAATAACATTGAAGAACGGAGTGGTTTATGTATTGCGGTTTGGTGACGCGGCGAGTATGGCGGTGGGCGACGATGGCGACGGCAAAACGAACGAAGAAAATATCGGTATGAACAGATACTTGTTCATAATGTCAGAGTTCGACGAGGAGGCGATTCCGAAACCGGAATTGCGGAAGCCAAGCGAATTACCAGCCGATGCTGACGATGCTATGAAAGCCGATTTCGCGAAAATGAATGAAGAAATTGAAAAGCAGAACAAGCGGGCGGATGACGAGTACGAAGCGACAATAAAGGAAGGACGCGATCGTGCCGCCAAACTAAACGAACGCTTCTCGTCGTGGTATTACGTAATATCAGAAGAAGTGTATAAAAAAATCCATCTTGACCGCAAGTCTGTATTCAAACCAATAAAAGCGGATGAAAAGACAAAAGATAAACCTCTTGCTGACCCGTTAGCGATACCAGAAATACCGGAAATACAACTGCCGCAGCAAGAGGGAAAACCAAAACCAGTTGAGGAATCAAAACCGGTTGAAAAACCAGCAGAGGAATCAAAGCCGGTTGAGCAACCGACGGGTAATAAATAACGAATAACGTTGCCGTCGTTTTCAGGACGTAGAAAAATATCCGTGAACTGTTACAAAATTAGGTTCGCTCACGGTTGGGAGTAGTTTTCAACCGTGACAAGTATCCACAAACGACTAAAACTGAAAATAAATAAACGGTTCGGAATTTTCGCCGCCTATGAATACAATGAGGAACAACGCGATAGCGTAAATCGTTCCGCGAACTAACCAGTTGTTGAAAATCCGTTCACGCCAACTTGTTGATTCTCCGGGTAAGACCGGTACTTCGCTCTTTCTGATTTCGCAAAAAATGTCTATCAGTAAAACGCACGCGAAGTAGAAAAACAGTGTGTCGGACATACCGGATATTTTCGGTCCCGACCAATGTGCGATGCCGGTTATGTACGCCAGTGCGTTGGTCAACGAATTTGCCCGAAAGAATATCCACGTGAGGCAAACCAAATGGAACGTTCCAACAATCCAAAATAGTTTAACACAATGTTGCGAAAACGTTTTCGGCGGAGCGGACGGTTTAACTTTACCGCCGTGCGTGAATTTATGAACCGCAAGATACAAGCCGTGTAAGCCGCCCCAAATCACAAACGTCCACGCCGCACCGTGCCACAAGCCGCCGAGCAACATTGTGAGTATCAGGTTAATGTATGTTCTGCGTACTCCCTTGCGGTTGCCGCCGAGCGGAATGTACAAATAATCACGGAGCCACGACGACAACGAAATATGCCAACGCCGCCAAAATTCTGTGATGTCGCCGGAAAGATACGGCTGCCGAAAGTTCAGGCAGAGTTCGATTCCGAACAACCGGCTGGCACCGCGCGCGATGTGAGTGTAACCGGCAAAGTCGCCGTATATCTGTAACGCAAAAAGATACGCACCCATCAACAGCGTTCGACCTCCGTATGCTTTCGGGTTGCTAAAACATTGATTGACGTAAGGTGCGACACCGTCGGCAACGAACACTTTCAAAAAATAACCCCAAAAGATGAGACGAAAACTACTGTACAACAAGTTACGAGTCAGTTCGCGGTCTTTCTGAAATTGCGGAATCAAGTTGGTAGAACGTTCAATCGGACCGGCAACGAGTTGCGGAAAGTACGCAACATATAACGCAAAGTCTAGGAAATTCTTACACGGTTTTTCTTTGCCGCGATAAACGTCAATCGTGTAAGCCATCGTTTGAAACGTGTAAAACGAAATACCGACCGGCAACAAAATGTTGAGTGTTACAAAGTCGGCTTGCAAACCGAATGGTGCAACAACACGTTCAAATGATTCGGCAAAGAAATTGAAGTATTTGAAGAATCCGAGAATACCGAGATTGATACAAAGACTAATCCAAAGCCAAACTTTTCTCTTTCGTTGTTGAGTTTCTCCGCACTGCCCCATATATTGAGAGATAACGTAATCGGTCAACGTCGAAATGAAAAGCAGCGACAAAAACCGCCAATCCCACCAGCTGTAAAAAACGTAACTGGCAACAAGCAGCAAAACATTCTGCGGCTTCCGCTTGAGGCAAATGTAAAGCGTCCAAACGATGACGAGAAAAACCGGAAAAACAAACGAATTGAATAACATATCTTTCTTTCAAAAATGATTAAAAATAAAAAGTGTAACAAATTTTCAACCGTGTACGGATACGAAATTTCTATCTCACGTTACTCTCCGTTACCGGTGTCGCAACCATCACTGGTTGCTCCTCGGAACGCAATGAACGCAGCACCGTTGTAAATTTCGGTTTTTCCAACAGCCGTTCAATAAGCCAGTTCGTATAAACCTTCGCTCCCTTTTCGGTCATATGACCATAATCGAAAAGATAATCTGCGTCAGTACCTTCGCTAGTGATGTCCGTGAAGTCATCACAAACGACAACTTCGCAATTAGGTTGACGTTTCAATTCCTGCAACAAAGCAATATAATCATTGACAGGCGGAATTTCCAAATCGTGTTGTGAAAGATTAAGTTGACCGTACCATTGCGGAGTAACGAACACAACGAGAAACATCGCTCGTTCTCGGCAAAGTTTGAGAATATTGTGAACGGCTTGAAATTGTTGAGGATCGTTTTCGCCGTGGTAAGCGTGGTAATTATCAACATCGTCAGGTTTACCACACCACTCTTTCGATGTTCCTACCGGCGGTATGGTAACAATATCGACATCAAGTTTCCAACGAGCCCGGTCATTGGGATCAAGCCATCTGTCTTCGAGAGTAATATGCTTCTTATTCTTAAACAGATCCGCAACGCTAATTCTTGGCGGGTGAAATAGTATATCACTTTTTTCGTTCCAATCACAATATCTTTTTAGGGCGGGACGAACATAGCCAGCCCCGTTACGAAGTCCCAATCTTTCAGGAGCTAATTCAAGAAAAAACACTTTGGCAGAACTTAATTCTTCTGAAAACATCTGCATAAGTTTATGAACTTCGGTAACGTTACCACCGAGAAGCATCATTTTCGCGACATTCATTCCCGTCCGCTTTTGTAATTCATTGGTGTGAATCCCCATAAGCATAGATGAGCCAGCGACTACTATTTGTGGATGCTTTGGATTTTTGCTGCGTTCGGTCTGTACAAATTTCTGTATTTCACCTGACTCTAAGTCGCGAAGTAATACTGCTGATACCGGTGATGACTTGTCAACAACTAATCCCGCTACCAGTATCAAAAAAAAGAATAACGCGAAAATCAATGACAGATTCGGCAACGGTACTTCTTTGAGCGTTCCAAACGCAAACGGCGACCAGCGGCGCAGCCAAGTTTTATTGTCCTGCCGTTCTCTCAATTTGACATCGCTCTCGTCAATGTTTGTCATTGTATTTCTCCTTGTAAAAAGTTTTGTGAATTAATTTACGATTGGTTCTCAAATTTCAAATAGTCCCGAATAAAATTTACAATTTTCGAGAAGTTCAGTGTGAGAACCAATGGCTTCTATTCTTCCGTTTTGCATCACAACTATTTTGTCGGCAAGTTTCAGTACCGGAAGACGATGCGTGATAATAATGATTGTTCGGCTTCCGATGTATTGCGATAGGGCTTCGTGGATTGCTTGTTCACTGTAAATGTCAATCTGGTTTGTTGCTTCGTCCAAAAGAAGAAGAGAAGGATCGCGGATAAACGCCCGCGCCAACGCAATTCTCTGACGTTGACCGCCGGAAAGAAGCGAACCGGCGTGTCCGACTTCGGTTTCGTATCCGTTCGGAAGTTCGTTGACAATGAAATCGTGAGCATTCGCATTTCGGGCTGCTTTGATAATCTCTTCTCTGCTTGCTGAAAGTTTTCCGTAACGGATATTGTCGGCAACTGTTCCGGTCATCAAAATCGGGTCTTGCGTTACAAGACTAATCTGCTTTCGCAGGTCTTGTGAATTACTGTTTTGTAACGGAACGCCGTCCCAAAGAAGCCGCCCTGAAACGGGATCAATAAAACGCGGAATCATATTTGCCAACGTACTTTTACCGCAGCCGCTTGGACCGACGATAGCAACTGTTTCACCGAACAAAATTTCAAGAGAAACACTATGCAGTACCGGCTTGCCAGCGATATATTCAAAAGAAATATTTTCATAGACCAACGAACGACTCAAACGCGGTAGATGAACAGAATACTTAACATCTGATATAGGAATTTCACGGTCAATCAGTTTGTAAACACGGTCTGCCGCCGCGGCTCCGTTGACGAATTGCGTAATGATTCCCGACAATTTTCGCGCAGGATCGGCAGCCCCAGCAAGAAGAGCGAAAAATACAAGCAACTCCGTTTGCGTAATCGGTTTATCCGCCATCGGAATACCAAGTATGTGAGTCTGCCCAGACATAACAAGGTAAGCACCGGTTAAAATACCGATGAAAACCATCATCAATCCCAAAACCTCAACCATAGGATTAGTCAAAGACGAATACTTAGCACTACGCATACTTTTGTTGTATGTTTCACGATTCGTCCGTGCAAAACGTATTTTTTCGTAGCGTTCCCGAACAAACGCTTTGACAATTTTGATAGAGCGAAACGTTTCGTCAATTCGGAAAAGCAGATGAACCCCTTGTTCCATACCGGCTTTGGAAGTTCGATGTATAGACTTGGTTAGCCAACGCATAGCAAAAACCGTCAATGGAATCAATATAAGCGTTATAAGAAGCAGCCGCCAACTAATTATTGCCGCTCCGATAAGGCATGCGAACATTTTTATCGGCTCACGAACAAGAGAACCATACAATACTCCCATTCCACAGGCAACACCGCCAGCGTTCATTGTGATCCTTGATGCAACATCATAGTAACCTTCACGGTTAAAATAATCGACTTCATAATGGACGACTTTTTCAAATGCCTTACGGCGTAATTCCAAAGCAACGGACTCGGCAATATGGGATGTAATAATACCGTGAATAACAGTCAGAACGGCTTTGAGCAGCGATGAAACAAAAGCAACACAGATGATTACCAACAATGTTCCGAAAGGAGATGCCGGACTATATGTTTTAATAAATGGACTGATTTTTTGTAATACTTTTTCATAGTAATTCAATCGGCTCAATTCTTTTTCGGCGGAGCGTATTTGCTGCGGCGATGCGTCCGGCAGTGCGATTTTTTCGTTGCAAAGGACAATTTCATTTTGATTCTCATCCAACTTTCTATCGACCCAATCGCAAAAAGTTTCGTTTTTGAGACAAATATCAACAATGGGATAAACAACGGCTCCAATGTTACCGCCCCATAACAGACCGATTCCCAGCGCACAAAGAACCGAAACAATGATAGCGGTTTTGTGCTTAAAAGTTAATCGTATTGCCCTAAAATAATTATTCATACACCCTTTGTTTCTTCCTGAGGAACCTGACCGGAGAAAGAATAACCGTTGTTATCGCAAACGCGGCACGGATAGACTTTCACTCCGAAGTCACGCATCTGATACCGAAGAAGTGAGTAACGGAAATTGGCGAAAATATCAAAGATTGATTGTTCGTTGACATTCCCCATAACCATTTCATTATGCTCCGGCACATCCGACCTGACATTACAGCAAGGTACCACAGAACCATTGTAGTCTATGTATATGTTCGTGAACGGCGAAAAACAAGGCGATGTCCTGTTTGCCGAACAGGATGTTTTCACGGAACCGGCACGGTTTCGGACAAACGTTTTGAGGTCTGCTCCGAGAATATGAATATCCATCGTTGGATGTTCAAGATGAAGTGAAACACCCCACTCTTTCTGAAATGGTAAATCGAGTTTTTTCGCAAAGCCGAAGAGCGTTTCCCACGATTTTTCTTCTGAATACTCTTCGGATGTCGGCGGATAACGCATGATACGGATATGATTCAAACCGGCTTTTGCGAGTTCTTCAAGATAGTCGCGGGTAACATAATCCCCGTTGGTGAACGTATTAAGCGTTGCCTTGTGAAGTTTACTTCTCGCTTCGCGAATCCGATCCAAAATGACGCGGTCTGAGAGCGGTTCGTTATACCGGCTGTACCATATTTTTCCGGCGTAATCAATCTCCGCGAGAGCGTCAATCACTTTACTGTATGTCTCCGGCGGCATCAACGTGTTACCTGAATGACGATCAATGTACGAATTTGCACAAAACGGACATCGGCGATTGCAAAACGAAAAGACCTCAATCTCAACGTGGCGAATGTATTTTCGGAACAAGTCTTTTTTGTCACCGTTTCGTAATGAGGAGTACAGCCGGTCATCGTTCAGAAATTTGCGCCAACCGCCGTAATGACGAGCAATATCATACTGATTGAGCGTCAATCCGTATTTCCATGCACGAATACGCCGCAGAATTTATATGAATGGGCGACCCACATCACATTAAATAATTATTAGAACACT
>JAITST010000109.1 GCA_031287585.1 Planctomycetaceae bacterium
TACGTTTTTGATGTTCAATAATCAACATTTCGGGTTACGATTACATCGCGACACAAACAATTTTCAATCGTGTTCAGACAGAAAAAATTTGGACGAGTTATTATCTGACGGATGCTAAATTGTATTTGTATCCCCCCCAAAAAAATTTCCAAAATTCCATACTCCCCTCTGTACAAACCCGTTTGAATCAATCATAATCACTGATGTTGTTACTTCAAATAATTGTGTTTATCAACTATTGGTACGGTTATTTTCCTTATTTTACTTTACAACCCTTAACGAGAGGAAAACATTATGGTATCTACTACTAAGTCGGTTGCAGAATCTACTAATGAAATTTTGGCGGAGTTTGCGGGTGCGAAACGCGATTCGCTGATTCCTATTTTGCAGGAAATTCAGGAACGACAGGGCTTTCTTTCACGCGAAGCAGTGGTTATGGTTGGCGATGCTTTGAAGTTGCCGGTCAGTAAGATTTACGGTGTCGCTACTTTTTACAACCAATTCCGTTTTACTCCGCAAGGTAAGTACCACATCCAAGTCTGCCGCGGCACGGCGTGTCACGTGAAGGGGTCGGCGGCGGTTCTTGACGCTATCAAACGTGAACTGAAAGCCGAGCCGGGCGAGACGACGCGCGATGGTCTGTTCAGTCTGGAAGTTGTAGCGTGTATCGGTGCGTGCGGACTTGCACCAGTGATAAATATCGGCGGCGAGTTTCACGCTAACGTGACGAGCCAGAAAGTTCCCGGTATATTAAATCAGTATAGAAACAAGAAGTAGGATTTTTAGAGTTTGAACAAAATCATAAATCTAAATTCCATTAACTCCCCCTAACCCCCAATTTTATTATGACAACAAACTTAAAACTCGATGATGCTTTTCTTCAGTGGGCTATCGGCGGTGCTGATTTGAAGAGCGGGAAGAAAGAATGGGCGGAACGGTTGACTGTCCTTCGCCGTCAGTCTGTGAGCAAACCCGTCATCTACATCGGTACAGGTACTTGCGGACTCGGCGCGGGCGCGGCGTTCACACTCGAAAAAATCAAACAGTATCTCGACACGAAAAAAATTGATGCCGAGATTGTCGAAGTCGGCTGTATCGGCTTTTGTGCTGTTGAGCCGCTTGTTGACGTCCAACTTCCCGGACGCTGCCGTCTGATGGGTTGCCGGATTACACAAGATAAAGTTGACTCGTTGCTCGACGGCGTTTTTTCTGATAACATTCCGAAAGAACTTATTCTCGCCCAGTTCAACGAAGACGGACTTAAAGCGTGGGACGGCGTTAAATTTAAGGACGAACATTCGTTCTTCGGTCCACAAAAACGTTGGGTACTGAAAAACTGCGGTATCATCAATCCCGCCAGTCTGGAAGAGTACATAGCAACCGGCGGTTATCAGGGCTTGAAAAAAGTTTTGTCCGGTATGAGCGGTGAACAAGTTTGCAAGGAAGTCGAAACGAGCGGTTTACGCGGACGCGGCGGCGGCGGTTTCCCGACCGGCAAAAAGTGGCAGTTCGCACTTACACAAACCGACCCGCAGAAGTATCTCGTTTGCAACGCCGACGAAGGCGACCCCGGCGCGTTTATGGACAGAGCGGTTATCGAAGGCGACCCGCACCGTTTACTCGAAGGAATGGCAATCGCCGCGTATGCTATCGGTGCCAACAAAGCATACATCTATATTCGTGCCGAATACCCGCTCGCGATTCAGCGGCTCAAACACGCAATCGCCGAAGCCGAAGCGAACAATCTGCTAGGTGATAACATTCTCGGTTCGCAGTTCTCACTGAAAATGATTATCAAAATGGGAGCCGGCGCGTTTGTCTGCGGTGAAGAGACGGCGTTGATTCACAGTATTGAGGGCAAACGCGGTATGCCGCGTCCGCGTCCTCCGTTCCCCGCTGTCAGCGGTGCGTTTGGACATCCGACTATTATCAATAACGTCGAAACGCTCGCGAATATTCCCGCGATTCTGGTCAACGGCGGCGGTTGGTTCGCGGGAGTTGGAACGGGCGGCAGCAAGGGAACGAAAGTGTTCGCGTTGTCCGGCAAAGTTACCAACACCGGTTTGGTCGAAGTCGCGATGGGAACTTCGTTACGTGAGGTAATCTTCACAATCGGCGGCGGTATCGCGAACGGTAAAATGTACAAGGCGGTACAGATTGGCGGTCCGTCCGGCGGCTGTATTCCTGAATCGCATCTCGATATAGAAATTGATTACGAGTCGCTCAAAACAGTCGGCGCGATGATGGGGTCCGGCGGATTGGTTGTGATGGACGAGGACAACTGTATGGTTGACGTTGCGAAGTTTTTTATGGACTTTATACAACGCGAGAGTTGCGGAAAGTGTACGCCCTGCCGTGAGGGAACTCGCCGTATGCTCGAAACATTAAACCGCATAACGCGCAGCCGGAAACACGAAACGAAGGAACAATCGCTCCAACGTTTTCAAAGTGTTATCGCACTGGAAAAACTCGCGGAAACGATACGCGACACAAGTTTGTGCGGACTGGGTCAAACGGCGCCGAATCCGGTTTTGAGTACGCTGCGTTGGTTTCGTCACGAATACGAAGCCCACATTTACGACCGTTGTTGTCCGGCAAAAGCGTGTGTTGATATGATTTCGTATGAGATTTCGGATAAGTGTACCGGCTGTACTCTGTGTTCAAAAAAGTGTCCGGCAAACGCAATCACCGGCACGGTAAAAAACCAGCACCACATCGACAAAGAAATGTGTGTTGCCTGCGGAGCGTGTAAAGATGCGTGCAGATTTGGAGCGGTGGTGAAAGTGTAGGATTATTCAGATTTTAGATTTGTGATTTTAGATTGCAATAATAAAATCTAAAATCATAAATCTAAAATAACACCACCCGTAATTACAACTTTTTAACCCCATAAACAGAGAGGACTTCCTAATGTCAGTAACAATCAATGTCAACGGTCGTGAAATTACCGCCGAAAAGGGTGAAGTTTTGCTTACTTCGCTTCGCCGTTCTGGTATCCACGTGCCTACGCTTTGTAATATAGACGGTCTTGCGCCGAGCGGCTCGTGTCGGATTTGTGTTGTCGAAGTCGAAGGACAACGGGCGTTGGTACCGAGTTGTGCGTTTCCGATTTTCGACGGTATGAAAGTTCAAACAAACTCGCAACGTGTTCTTCAGGCACGTAAAGCGATTATCGAATTGTTGCTCGCCGACCATCCCGACGACTGCTTCTACTGCGAACGAAACGGCAATTGCCAACTTCAATCGCTCGCGGAACAGTATTGCGTTCGCAGCCGCCGCTACGCCGGAATGAAAAATTCGTACCTGCCCGATTCGTCGGGCGAGTCGATAATCCGCGACGCGAATAAGTGTATCAAGTGCGGTAAGTGCGTGCGTGTTTGCGAAGAGATTCAGGGTGTCGCGTGTATCGACTTCATCAATCGCGGAAGTCACGTGACTGTCGGAACAGCGTTTGACCAGGGACTAAACATTTCAAGTTGCGTCAACTGCGGACAGTGCGTTGTCGCGTGTCCGACTGGTGCGTTAATCGGTAAAAGTCATTTGAACCGTGTCGTCAACGCAATCAACAATCCGGAAATGCACGTTGTTATACAACACGCTCCGGCGGTGTCGATTTCTGTCGGCGAAGAATTTGGGCTGCCGATTGGATTGGACGTTATCGGACTTATGCACGCGGCGTTGCGGCGTATCGGCTTCAATAGTGTCTTCGATACCAGTTTCAGTGCCGACTTAACGATTATGGAAGAAGGAACGGAACTTGTGAACCGTATCCAAAACGGCGGAGTTTTGCCGATGTTCACAAGTTGTTCGCCGGGCTGGATAAAGTTTGTCGAAACGTTTTTTCCGGGCAACATACCGAACTTGTCAACGTGCAAAAGTCCGCAACAGATGCTTGGCGCGGTTATCAAAACTTTTTACGCCGAACGTAAAGGTATTGACCCGAAGAAGTTGTTCAGCGTGTCGGTTATGCCGTGTACCGCGAAGAAGTTTGAGGCGAGCAGACCGGAACTTGGACGCGACGGTTACAAAGACATCGACGCGGTACTGACAACACGCGAGTTAGCACAGTTGATTCGGATGTTCGGTGTTGACCTGACATCGCTGGAACCGGAAACTGCCGACACGCCGTTTGGTGAACGAAGTACAGCCGGAAAAATTTTCGGTACGAGCGGCGGTGTGATGGAAGCGGCGATACGTTCCGCTCATTACTTACTGACGGGAACGGAACTTGCAGACCTCACGGTAGAAGCGGTTCGCGGAATGGAAGGAGTGAAGGAAGCGAAACTGAACATCAACGGTATGACGGTTGGTGTAGCGGTTGTGAACGGACTGGGCAACGCGAGGAAATTGCTGGAATCAATCAACGCGGGCGAACGTAATGACCTGCACTTCATTGAGGTAATGACGTGTCCGGGCGGCTGCGTAAACGGAGGCGGGCAGCCGTACAACACAAGCCGTGATCGTGTAATAGCGAGAGCGACAGCCCTATACAGTCTGGACGCAACAGAGTCGCTCCGCGTCTCGCACCAAAATCAGGAAGTTCACCAACTCTACCAGGAGTATCTGGGAGAACCAAACGGAGAAAAATCACACCACCTATTGCATACGCATTACCACCAACGCGAAGCGTTGGTGTGATGTTGGTACACTTGCCGTTGGTTTTAACCAACGGAAGCGTTGCTTAAAACTACGTATGCGAGACATTTGTACCTACACGTCTTTTTTCTTCACCTCAATCAACGGGTCAAGGAAAAAGGTGTGTAGATACTCGTGGCTTGCACTGCGGACATTGTTTCACGTGAACTCTTAAAAAGTTTCGTTAGCAGGTTTGTACAAACATAGTTTCCTAACATTATCGTATCAAGGATTGGTAATGAGATGAAGAAGTATTTTTTCAAAATTTATTTTGCGATACGACAAGAGTATATTCGTCTCCATTGCTCTGGATATTCTCTAATATGTTTGCTTTTATCTTATTGCTGCGCAATATGGGTGTATTTGTGGTTTGCTTGTGCCCTTGGAATGCAATTAGAATCACCTACTCTTGAATACATCGCTAAAAAGGGATTTTGTGGACCATTTGTGGGAATAGTATTACTCGTTTGTTGTTATAGGTTAATTCATTATAAAATTCTGACATTGTATTTCATCATACATCTTTTTCACGGTTGTTGCTGTTGCGGAATTATTAGTAAAATAATGGAACCTGGTTTCCGCTGAAATACTTGAAAGTAACAAGGTATGGACAATCTCATATTGCGTTTATCGAATGGGTGGTGTAAATTTTTTTTCCTATCCCCGTCTTGCCAAATCTGTGCGGAAACGTTACACTCTATACGGAATTGGCATCGCTTGCGCGGCGTTTGCGATTGTTGTTTGTGTTTTTTGTCCTGTTTTATTTAATTGATGAGGTCAAATATGTCTCGGTTATTTCGTTTTGTTCGCGGTTCGTTGTGTGTTATTATCACTTTGGTTTGTTGTTCAGTTTTGTTTGGTCAGACTTATAAGGCGAAGCAGGTTGACACTACTCTCGAAAAGGAGAAGGAGAAAGTTACCCGTGCTTTGAAGAGCGGTAACGTCGATGCCGACCGGATGGCTACCGAGAAATTTTTTAAGGAGTATTATTTTCCGCGTTGGACTGACCCCGCTAACAAGTCTAAACTTTATACGTACCGCAGCGAGTTGTTGCGTACTGATTTGCGGGATGCTTCTGGTAACGCTCGTGCTTATCTGTTAAGCACCGCGTTCGGTCAACTTAGTTCTTACGCCGCCGACGACACTATTTTTCCGGCGGCTCGCTTTAACGCAATGTTGTCTATCGGTATGCTCAACGAGAAGGAAGGCGACTCGGCTAGTTCGGCTCCTACTCCGTATCGCGACGCGCTGCCGTACCTGATGAAAGAATACGAGAAAACGAACAATCCGCCGTTCATCAAAATTGCCGCACTTGAAGGCATCGTTCGTCACGCACAGTGCGGTATAGCGAACGAGGCGAACAAAAACGAAGTCGCAGTGTTGTTGCGTAAAGTCATCAAAGACGGTGCGCCGCAGCCCGCACCGACAACCCGTAACGAGGACGAACAACAGTTGCTCGATTGGGGGCGGACTCTGGCTTTGCAGGGGTTACAAGGATTGAAGAGTATCGGTGCGAAGGCGGAGACAGTTGACCTGTTGCTCACTGTTATCGAATCTGAAAACGAGTCGCCGGAGTTCCGCTTTGCCGCGATACGTGCAATCGGCGACCTTGATTTTGCGGCTGCGAAAACGGGCGGAATATCTGTCAACTTGAAACATTTAACCGATGCGATTTTCCTCGCGACAATGTTAGCGTGCGAGACGGAATTAAAAAATATCAACGACGCAATGCTCGGCGACCCGTCGCTCGGTTCGGCACGCGGCGGGTCGTCAACGATGGACAGCAGTTATTCGTCGTCGATGGGTATGTCGTCGGGCAGTGTAACAGGTGTGAACAAACTCAAACCGAACGACGTTATCAACAACAGTATCGCGAGAGTGAAAACGTCACTCTTTTCGGTACGCAACGCGATACAAGGTAAAGCAAGTTCGTTCTCGTCAAACCCCGATGCGACCGGAATAACGCCGTTGCTCGAAGGCGAGCCGGCATTGAATAAAAAGATGCGTGCGCTGCGTGATGACATCGTTAAGACGTGTGAATATCTGGACAAAGGTCCCGCAGAATCGACCAAGACAGGTAGTTTAGGTTTGTTAAGCGGCAGTTCAACGCCATCGTCGTCCGACTCAATGTCGTCATCAACGACTACAACCGAAGCCAACGTACCAAAGGTGACATTGGCGATGATTGAGATGAAGTTGAAAGAGTTGTACACGAATACAAACGAGCGGAAGTTGATGGATTAAAGGAATCGACACGTACCCGCTTCCCGTAGATGTGAAACATTATAATTTTTCCCAACCGCCGTACCTTAACGTGCCGCGGTTTCACTTTTTACCAAATTTTATTTCATAATGAAACTATCAATTTCAAAACTTACTTGTGCAACGCTTTTTGCGGCGTTGGTTTTTATTTCGTTCACCAATGCCCGTGCCGACGAAGGCATGTGGTTGTTTGAAGCACCACCGAAGCAGCAGGTCAAGGAGCGTTATAACTTCGATATGACCGACTCGTGGCTCGAACATTTGCGGTTGTCGTCTGTACGGTTCGGGCGCGGCGGCAGTGCGTCGTTTGTTTCCGCAAACGGTCTGATTATGACTAACCACCACGTCGGTGCCGGTTATCTTCAAATGCACAGTACGCCCGAAAACGATATGCTTGCAAACGGTTTTTACGCTAAAACACTAGCGGACGAATTACCGTGCAAGGGTTTGGAATGTATCACGTTATACGAAGTCGTTGACGTAACGGAACAACTCGCGGCGGCTACGAAAGGTCTGGCAGCCGACGACGCGGCGAAGGTTCGTAAAACGAAAATCGCCGAAATCGAGAAGGAAAACGCCGACAAAAAGAATCTGCATTGTGAAGTCGTAACGTTGTTTCAGGGCGGTAAGTATCATCTGTATTGTTACAAAAAATATACCGATGTTCGCCTAGTCTGGGCTCCTGAACAAAACATAGCGTCATTCGGCGGCGACCCTGACAACTACGAGTATCCGCGTTATTGTGTTGACTGCTCGTTGTTTCGTGCGTATGAAAACGGTAAACCCGCCGTTGTCAAACATTATCTTAAATGGGCGACGGGCGGTGTTACGGACGGTGAACTCGTGTTTGTCGCCGGACATCCCGGAACAACCAATCGTGCTTATACGAAAGAACATCTAATCTACTTACGCGACGTTCATTTCCCCGAACGGCTCGAAAGAATGTATCGCCGCGAAGTCATCTATTCTGTATTCGCGAATCGTAATCTCGAAAACGCCCGCCGTGTTGGTCACGACCTCGATGTGGTTCAGAATTATCGTAAACGCGCAATCGGTCAAATCGACGGTCTGCAAACGCCGTCGTTGTGGAACGGTAAAATAACCGCCGCGTCGGTTGCGTCAACGCGACCGGAAGCGATAATCGCGAAAGCGTGCGAACGTTCTGCCCCAATCTACAAACCGCACATATACTACGAAGGCGGTGAAGCGTTCAATTCTCAAACGTTCCGTTTCGCCCGTCAAATACTGCGGCTTGCCGACGAACTCGAAAAGCCGAACGCCAACCGTTTGAAAGAATATCGTGATAGCGGTATCGACTTTGTTAAACAAACGTTGCTCAACGAAGCACCGATTTACGAAGATGTTGAAGTGTTGAAACTAACGGACTCGCTGACGATGCTCGAAGAGTACGTTTATGGCGAGTTGATTCTTGACGCGAACAAAAAGTTGAATGACAAACCGCTTGGCGAATTGATACCGCCGGAATTACAAAAAGAATCACCGAAGGAGTTAGCGATACGGCTCGTGCGCGGGTCGAAGTTGCGTGACGTTGCGGTGCGGAAGGCGTTAATTGACGGCGGCAAGAAGGCGGTTGACGCATCGACAGACCCGATGTTGTTGTTCGCGAAGGCGGTTGACGAACGGTCACGTAAGTTACGTGAAATATATGAGAACGAGTACGATTCGCCGACAACCGCCGCGTATGCCGAATTAGCGAAGGAACGTTTTGAGCAACTAGGCACGAACGTTTACCCAGACGCGACATTCACGTTACGGCTCTCGTATGGAGCGGTGAAAGGTTACAAGGAAGACGACGGAACGCAAGTAAAACCGGTGACTAACATTGCGGGAATGTTTGAGCGGGCGGAGACGATGAAGTACCGCGAGCCGTTCAATCCGCCGAAAAGTTGGTTGGATAACAAGTCGAAACTGAATCAAAACTGTGCGTTCAACTTAGTCTCGACGAACGACATAATAGGCGGCAACAGCGGCAGTCCGATGGTAAACGCGAAGGGCGAGGTAGTAGGACTGGTCTTCGACGGCAACATCTATTCACTATCGAACAACTTCGTATATTCCGAAACCCAATCCCGCTGCGTAAGCGTACACGTTGACGTAATTCTGGAATCGTTACGAAAGATTTACAACGCGGAGAGGATTGTTGAGGAGTTGGTGAAGTGATACGCTTTATTAACCGTAAGATTCGGTCTCGGTTGGAGTGACGATAGTGTCTATGTCCCGCAGGGACAGCACTTTATTAACCGTAGGCTTCAGCCTACGGTTATTCAGCATGGTTATTCAGCCCACAGTTATTCAGCCACGGTTGGAGTTTCGCCTACGCTCATTCTACCGACTATCTGCCCCAATCGCGTTCGTCAAACTCTTGTCCCATCTCGCTAATAAATGCTTTATATTCATCCCTAAAATTTATTTTTTTATGGCAATTTCTAAAAACCCCTCTTGCCCCGCGTCGAAAAAGTGATAGAATACTTCGCACGTTTTTTTGTCCACATTTTTTATCCCCTTACCAATCCCCCAAACAATGAGTCACTCACAC
>JAITST010000111.1 GCA_031287585.1 Planctomycetaceae bacterium
TGTTGCCGCGGCTTTGCTGATACGTTCGCCGGAAAGATTTTCGTCCGTAAGTTGCCGGGCGTGTTGAGGAAAAACGCCCATCAACACCGCAGCGGCATCGTCGCCGCCGAAATCTCCCAGAGCGTCCGCCGCATAACGTGTCCATTGCGGATTGCGCAGAAAATCGCACAACACAGGAAATGCTTCCGACACATCGGAACGCCCCAATGCACGGAGAGCGGTCTGGACACGGATTTTCGCATCGCTATCTTCTTCGTTGCTGTTTTTCTTCCACGTTTCCAACGTTTCGGTAAGCAACTTAACGGTTGCCGCATTCAATCCCAATGCCCCTGCTGCCCGAAGCCCGCGTGCCGCTTTGCAATGGTCGGAAGAACGGAGCAGTTGCAACACATCGTCGGGAATCTTTTTGTCCGGCAGAGCGTTAATCCAGTTTTCCCATTGCGTTACCGCTTGTTTTCGGACGGCGGGATTACTCAATGCGTCGAAGAGAAAAGCCATACCGGTCAGGTTTTCGAGTGCGGTTCCGGCGGATTGCCGTACTGTCCAATCGGTATCGTCCAATTTTTGTAACAGCGGTTTCAATGCAACACGGCTGCCGCACCACGCCAACGACAAAGCGGCACTGCGGCGGACTTCGGCAACATCATCGGACAATGCCGCAATAAGAGCGTTTTCTGCTTTGTAGGCACGCATATAGCCGAGTGCTTCGGCGGCTCTTGCCCGTTCGGATTGACCGCCGTTTTGTAAAACAGCAATTTTAGCCCGCATCTCGTTGTCAAACGGATTGGCATTTGCGTTGACAAAGGTAAGTCCTAAAAAAAACAAGACAAAGGGCATGAGGTTTTTCATCGGCACTTATTTACAAGTAGTTTTATAACTATATTTTGCCCATTTTAACCCTTTGTTTTTAAGAGGCAAAATTACAAAAAACAGGTTATAAAACTACTTCTAGTTATACGCAAATAACATTTCTAAAAATGTTATTAAGATAAAGATAGAAGCCAAAAATATGTAACGGCTTATTGTACCAAAGCCGGTTTAATTTTCAACCGTGTTGGTCTTAATAGAAACTTCTAGCGTGTTTTCCTAATTTTTATTGTCCGTATCTCTTCCTAATTCTTCCCAACAAATGATAAAAAATAGTGCAATGAAAATTAGGATGATACGCTATCCTTTCCTACCCTTACCCCCCCCCTTGAAAAAATCACAGTTGCTATCTGTGAGTCGTCGATTTTTACAGGTAGGTAAGGATAGGTAAGGGTAGGTTTTATATTTTATCCTTTCCTATCTGTGAGTTATCCCTTAAATTAGGTTCGTAACAAATGATAAGAAATAGGGCAACGAAAATTAGGATGATACGCTAATAACTCAAAAACAAAACAAAAATAAATTATTGCGAACAAAAAAGCCGAAAAAGAAAGACTGTTGTATCTTGTAAACCCTACTGGAAAAAAAGTTAAGATTCCAGTAAAATAAAAAAATTGAAACCAATCAAAAAAATTTTTCCATAAATCCCATGAAAATCGGCGTTTTTGTTTGTTGGTGCGGCGAAAATATTGCCCGGACGGTGGACTGCGAAAAGGTTGCGGAAGAAGTCGGTAAGTTGTCCGGCGTTCACTGTGCCGTTTCGTATAAGTATATGTGCAGCGAACCGGGACAACAGTTGATCCTGCAAAAGATCAAAGAACTTGGTCTCACTGCCGTTGTCGTGGCAGCGTGTTCGCCGCACATGCACCTCAAAACCTTTCGAAAAGCGGCTGAACAAGCCGGGCTGAATCCGTATCTCGTCGAACAGGCAAATATTCGGGAACACTGTTCTTGGGTACATCCGAACAAAGACGAAGCGACCGCCAAAGCCATCGAAATTATTCGAATGTCCGTCGAAAAAGTCAAGCACAACCACGCCCTGATTCCCATTGAAGTTCCCGTTACGAAGCGGGCAATGGTCATCGGCGGCGGTGTTGCCGGTATCCAAGCGGCTCTCGACATTGCGGCGGCGGGACACGAAGTCGTTCTCGTTGAAAAAGAACCGTCCGTCGGCGGAAAAATGGCGGGACTTTCCGAAACGTTCCCGACCCTCGACTGCTCCCAGTGTATTTTGACGCCTCGAATGGTCGAAGTTGGTCAGCATCCCAAGATCAAATTGCTGACGTATTCCGAAGTTGAGACCATCGAAGGTTACGTCGGCAACTTCAAGGTTCACGTTCGCAAAAAAGCCCGGTACGTCGATATGAAAAAGTGTACCGGCTGCGGTGCGTGCTGGAATACTTGTCCGCAAAAGAAGATACCGAATACATTTGATTACGGACTCGGCAATCGCACGGCAATTTACATTCCGTTCCCGCAGGCAGTTCCGTCGAAACCTGTGATTGATGCCGAACATTGTACCAAGATGAAAACCGGTAAATGCGGCATCTGCTCAAAAAAATGTGCTGCCGGAGCGATCAATTACGAAGATCAAGACGAAATTATAACGGAAGAAGTCGGAGCCATTGTTGTCGCCACCGGCTATCAATTGTATTCAATCGCAAAAGAACCGGAAGTGCAGCGCAGCGGAATTTCCGGCTACGGCGAATATGGTTACGGTAAATACCCCGACGTAATCGACGCTTTGCAATTCGAGCGGCTCATTTCGGCATCGGGACCGACGAACGGCGAACCGAAGCGTCCTTCAGACGGCAAAATCCCGGAAAAGGTCGTGTTTATCAAATGCGTCGGTTCCCGCGACAATGCCAAAGGAATCAATTATTGTTCGAAAATCTGCTGTATGTACACGGCGAAACATACGATGCTGTACAAACACAAGGTGCATCACGGCGAGGCACACGTTTTCTATATGGACATTCGGAGCGGCGGCAAGAAGTACGACGAGTTTGTCCGCCGGGCAATCGAACAGGACGGAGCGATTTATCATCGCGGTCGGGTCTCGAAGATTACAGAGGAGGACGGCAAGTTGATAGTTCGCGGCATGGACACGCTTTCCGGTCGTCCGGTTACGGTGGATGCCGATTTGGTGGTGCTGGCGGCGGCAATGTGTCCAACGCCGGGATCAGATCACTTAGCGCAAAAACTCGGTGTCGGTTACGATGAATACGGTTTCTTGACAGAATCGCATCCGAAACTTCGTCCGGTGGAAACAAATTCGGCGGGCGTTTTCGTTTGCGGAGCGTGCCAAGCTCCGAAAGACATTCCCGAAGCGGTGGCGCAAGCGTCGGCAGCGGCAGCGAAGGTGATGATAATGCTCAGCCAACCGGTGCTGACCCGTGATCCTGAAATTGCAAAGGTCGATGAACAGCGTTGCGTGGCGTGCTTTGCCTGCGGTCGTGCCTGTCCGTACAATGCGATTGAACGAGTCGAAATTAAGGATCGCAAAGGCACTTTTATAAAATGGACGGCTCGCATCAATCCAGGCTTATGTATGGGCTGCGGAACCTGCGTCGCGGTCTGTCCGTCGAAAAGCGTTGATCTCGAAGGGTTTACCGAACAGCAGATTTACGCTCAGATTGAAAGTTTAGGGTAATCCTTTTTTATCTGAACAAGATTAAAAGGATTAAAAAGATTTACAGGATTATTAAAGGATAATTTTTATTTTGCCCATTTTTCAGTCCTGTTCGGACAATATACTTTTTCCAAAATCGAAACTAATTTGGCTCAAAAAATATACGATGCGGATTATTCATACTTCGGATTGGCATCTGGGACAAACTTGGGATCGGCGAAACCGATACGAAGAGTTTGCCAAGTTTCTTGATTGGATGCTGCAAACCGTCCGTGAACAAAATGCTGATGTGCTGATCGTTGCCGGTGATATTTTCGATAATCAAACGCCTTCACCGACAGCACAAACTTTGTACTATGATTTTCTCCGCCGTATGTTGCAAACAGGCTGCCAGACGGTCATCATTGCAGGAAATCACGATTCTCCACAACTGATTGATGCACCGGGCGGACTTCTAACCACGCTGCAAATCCACGTCATCGGCGAACCGAACATCGAAAAGGAACTGATCGAGATTAAACAGGAGGGTAAAACGAAACTTCTTGTTGCCGCTGTTCCGTTTATGAGAGACCGGAATTTGCGCCAAGTTGAAGTCGGTGAATCGGCGGAATCACGGGAACAAAAAAGTCTCGAAGGATTAAAACAGTATTACCTTGATGTTTGTAACCGAGCCGAAGATCGCCGCCGCAGTCTCAACGGAGAAGACAATATCCCGCTCATCGCAACGGGACATCTGTTTGTTCAAGGAGGGAAAACCTCCAAGGGTGTCCGGGAACTTTATGTTGGAACGCTGGGAGATGTTGGAGCGGACATTTTTCCGCCGAACATCGACTACGTTGCTCTCGGTCATCTTCATGTTCCGCAAAAAGTTGCCGGTTCCGATTTCATCCGGTACAGCGGATCGTCGATTCC
>JAITST010000137.1 GCA_031287585.1 Planctomycetaceae bacterium
AGAATCAGAAACGAGGGCATTGTACTTCTTCAACGAGGAAATTTCAAAGCGTATTCGGAAGTGCCTTGGGTTCCCATCGTTCCATTTAGCATCGAGCCGGATGTAGTTTTTGTGTCTTCAGGCAGTCCCAAAATGATAAATTTTACATTTGAACATCCTGTTCAGATATTGAAAATAATGTCAAACGATACTTCTATTGTTGCTACACTTGTAACATCTTCTAAAGATAAAACTCACTATACCGTCAACATTGAAAAAATTCAATACGAGATTATGGAGGATGTTGTTGAAATAATAATCGAAACGGATGATAAATTATTTAAAAATATACGTGTCCCTGTTTGTGTGATAGAATAACTAGGTATTTATCCACTTCCGTGTTGGTCTTCTATGAATTGTCCGCTTTTGCTATAACGGGCGGTGTTTGGCGGTATTAAGTGAGATGAGCGAAAATTAGATATGGGTTCGCAATATGCGTGCTTTGTTGTGAACTGGTACAATTCTTTTCTTTCTTCACGTCTTTGTGCCTTCGTGGTTAAAAAGATATGCAATAAAATACTCCGTCCTATCCCCGACCCCACGAGAATTGCAAAGTCATTTTTTCGCAAGTAAGTAAGTGTAGGTAGGGTAGATAATTTTTGTCTGTTTTCACTAAATTTTTCACTGATTTGCCCATATTCGCAATTTCTTGTCCATGGAACGAGAAACTTTACTACTTTGCAATCGGCGTGTCCCCTACCCTTGCGTATTTGTTGTTTCGGTTTATACTTATACGTGTTTATCTCACGTATTACTTTTTACAACCAAACCAAACACAAAATTTATGGGACTTTTCGCTGACTTAAAAATAATTTCCAAAATGGTTTTTCATCGTTCGCACGGCGATGACCATAAGACACGGCTGGATAATTTTTATGGTGTGCAGGCAGACGATTATGACGACTTCCGCAAACGATTGTTGCCCGGTCGCGAGCAACTCTGGAACGAACTCGTTGATAACGGTGCTGCAAACGGCGTGGTTTGGTACGATATGGGCGGCGGCACAGGTTCTAACTTGCAGTATTTCGGAGATAATATCGCTCAGATGGAACGTGTATATGTTGTTGACCTCGCTTCGACGTTATTGAATGTTGCCGACCGTCGGATTCGGGAGCAGGGGTGGGAAAACGCGAAGGTCATAGAAGCGGACGCGACAACGTTTCTGCCGGAGGAGAAGCAGGTTGATGTTGTAACGTTTTCGTACTCGCTCACAATGATACCGGATTGGTTTGCCGCAATCGACCACGCGTACGAGATACTAAAACCGGGCGGACGAATCGGAGTTGTCGATTTTTATGTCTCACGCAAGTATCCGTCGGAAAATCACAAACGGCACGGCTGGACAAAGCGGACATTTTGGCCCGCATGGTTTTCACGCGACAACGTTTTCCCCTCACCCGACCACGTCCCGTACTTGCATCGTAAGTTTGATGTAGGTTATTTCTACGAGGGCTTAACAAAAATTCCGTACTTCCCGAATCCGTTTTTCAAAATGCCGTACTATATTTTCATCGGCAAAAAACCAAGTGAATAATATTTATCACAAGACAATGTTCGTAACACACTTCACGTTTCCTCAATTTAGAAACTAATTAATGAGAAAAAACATAACACGTTCAAAACGTAAATCGTCGAACACAATATCATCACGTAACCGCGCAAAACACGCTACCCGTGTAAAATTTGTGAAACGGACAACGAGCAGCCCGTCGCGGTTTGGCATTAAGAAAGCAGTTGCGTCTGTTTCTCCGTTTGAACATACCAGCGACGATGCGGGTAAACCGCCGCGTTTGCAGAAGGTTCTCGCGTCAGCGGGGTTTGGCAGCCGGCGTGCTTGCGAAGAACTCATAACCGCCGGACGTGTCGAGATTGATAAACAGATTGTTACCGAACTCGGTGTTCGGGTTGACGTCGCGACGCAACACGTTCGCGTTGACGGTCAGTCGATACGTCCGAAGAAACGGGTTTATATCGCGTTATACAAGCCGAAAGGTTTTCTTTGTACGCACGCCGATCAGCAAGGACGCAAACGTGCGGTAGATTTGTTGCCGGAAAATCTGGGGCAGGTTTTTCCTGTTGGCAGATTGGATATGAACAGCGAGGGCTTGTTGCTGTTGACGAATGACGGTGAACTTGGCGAGCGGCTCACGCATCCGCGTTATGGAGTTAAGAAATTGTATCGTGTGTTGGTTGCGGGTGTTGTAACAAACGAGGAGTTGGCAAAGTTAAGAAGAGGAATCCGCGTCTCGGAAGGAATTTTGAGTGTTGACAGTATAATAGTGAAAAGTGTACACAAACTAAGTACAGTCTTGGACATAACGCTATCAGAGGGCAGAAACCGTGAAATCCGCAGAATGTTAGCGGCAACCGGACATAAGGTTATGCAATTGGTACGAATGTCAATCGGACAAATCAAACTTGGGAAAATGGTTCCGGGAGAATGGCGGCATTTATCAACAAGCGAAGTGAGACAGTTGTTTGAACAATAGATTGTTTGAATCACATCGGCAACGTCATAATATACGATTATATTGACGAAGCGAAAAGTCATAATGTGCCGTGTGTTGAACGTGTACAGACGTGATTCGTATAGAGAAATTTTAATCAAATCTTTTCGTGGAGTATTCACGTGATGCGTATAAATTTACTTTTCGTTATTACGGTAACCGCTGTCGTTCTGTCGTTTTGCAATGCTAGTTTGTTTGCGGATGATAATGAACCAAACAATGATATTACGGTAACTGTAATAGTTTGTGATTTGGAAAATCGCCCGGCTGTGAACGTTAATTGTTACGCACATATTGTCGGTCCCGGTACGAGCCAAAACTTTTCGACACGAACAGACTCGAACGGTAAATTGTCATTCGAAACACGTGTCGGCGATTTCTTGCACGTCGAAGCACTTGATAATAAAGGTAACTGTTCACCGCCGGCGTTGGTTGAAATTACGGATGGCAAACCGAATCTTGATGTCAATCTCACTCTTAAACCGGCACCGAGAATTTCGATAACCATTAAGAATGTCCGTAGTGGAAAGCCCATTGTTAGCGAACCGCTTTCAATACGACATAAATATACTACACCAAATGGTCAGCACATATCAACGCAGTCTCGTTGGGTAGAAACAAACGACGACGGTATTGCTACGTTATATTTACACAGCGGCGACTATATGATTTCCAACAATTTCATACATCGTGATTTCACTGTCAAGAAAGATGATACGGAAGTGTTAATTGAAGAACAAACTCTTCGTATGAGTCGTCGTCTGTTGCGTGTACAAGTAAATGACTCTGACGGCAAGCCGGTTGAAAACGCGGATGTACGGATTAACCCGCTGGAACAACTTATTCGGACAGACCGCAACGGACAATGTTCTACACGTTTTGAGAGTTGTAATGCTCTAATTCGGGCGATTGTGAAAGATAAAGATAGAAAAACAATTTTACGTACAGCGATGAAATTTGCAAGTCGTGACATTGAAACCATAACTCTTACATTTCAACCAAACGTAACTGTTAAAGGAAAATTGATTGATATTGATACCAACAGACCAGCAAGTAATATGACGGTGAAATTATATTTATGCAGTGGATTTGATGTTGCAGGAAATCCACATGAATTTATTCCCGATGGCGACCACAGCGTTCAAACAAAGGACGATGGTAGTTTTGAGTTTGAGGACTTGCCTGTCGGTGCGTTCTATACATTTGCGATTTACGAGAATGACCGTAAAACTTTCCTGCCTAACCGTAATACTTTCCTGCCTAATAGCGATGATCCAAATCTGTTTGTTCCAAACAAAGATGTTACACTGCCTGATGTAAAGGTACAATGTACACCGCCGGAGCAGCACTACAGCGCAGCAGGTTGGCTTTTCCGGGTGCCTGAAACAGAGGAACAGTTTATCCAACGTTTCTCGGCAGCGATTGAATCGGCAGCGTTGCGGGGACGAAAAACGTTGCTATATTTTGAAGAACGTTACAACATCAATGAACAAAAACTAAATCAGTATTCAGTAACACGACCGTTTATGTTTTCACTAAATCCGTTTATAAATAATATTCTCGTTCGCGATGCTGCTAGCCGATATGAACGTGTTGGCGGTGAAGTGAATTTTTTGAATCCTAGCGATGATGTAGTTTTTATAACGAAGCAACTTGATATTGATTTGACAAAAGAAGAAACCGGTTTACTTTGCATTCTGGACGAACAAGGGAATTTGGTCGCCAAACGTAAGTTTTTGGAATTAACGTGTGAAGATGACGCGGGATTGGTTGATGTTGAGAAATTGAAAACGTTTCTTGAAAATGAAAAATGAACGGCATTAAATTGTGTTTAGATACCAAGCCGCACACGCAGAGACGATGAACTGCCGCGTTTGTAGATTGCTTCTACAATGCGTGTGCGGGTTGTGGAAACCGTGTTAGTCAGACAACTAGCGTTTCCGGTATCAATAATCTATTCGTACTTCCTCACCAGCACCGCCGATGCCTGTGATTGCGGGTTTACTGTTAGTTTTATAAATGATTGATTTTTTGTTGTTTGCTCTTCTTTTACTACTTTTATTGGGCAGTCCGGGGCGTGGGTTTTGTAGTTTAGTGTCGGAAACAGAGTTTGATTCTTTATTGTCAGAACACCTGCTATCAGTTCTATTGTACCAGAGCCAGCACCTAAATTTCCAAAATTTCCTTTCGCGGTTGTTACCGGTATATCATAGTCTCCGAAAATCTTTTTAATTGCTTGTGACTCGGCTCTGTCACAACTTATTGAACCTAACCCGTGCGCGTTGATGTGTCCGATTTCGTTTGGTTTTGTTTCCGTCAATTCAAACAGACGCTTCATTACTCGTACCAATGTTTCTTCGCGGCGGTCATTGCCCGACTTGTCAAACGTTGAACTATAAGTTCCCGCTACGACTTCGGCAAGTATTGTTGCACCGCGTTTTTGTGCTGATTGTTCCGACTCCAACAACATCGCCCCCGCTCCTTCACCAAGTACCGTTCCGCAACGGTCACGGTCAAACGGTCGGCACGCGGTCACGGGATCGGCATCGGGCGGAGTCAGGTCTTCGAGTTGGATTGCCTGAACGAGTTTGTAAGGATGAACACGTGTTCCTGTTGTCCCGACCAACATCGCGTCTGCCTTGCCGTTGCGGATTATGTTGACCGACTCGCCGATAACCGCACCGACCGACGCTTCGCGGAGTGTCATCGAGTTACTCGGACCTTCAAAGTCGTTGAGAATCGCAACGTGGCTCGCGGGCATATTCGGTAGATATTTGAGTTGCCAGAGCGGTGTCATTTTAGGCAGACCTTTGGCTGCCCAACGTGTGAAATCAAATTTGCCGTCGGTTATACAAGTCTGCACTCCCGTCATTAGTTCTTCCGGTGTCGTCACGATGTAGTCACTACCGAACGACACACCGACACGTTGCGGCGGGATTTGACCTTGCGACCAACGGGCGTTATTCAGTGCGAGATTTGTTGCCGCTACCGCCATCAGAATTTCGCGTGACATTGTTTTCGATGCCTTGCGAATAGACTTGTTCAAATTCGCGTCAAGTTCACCGAACTGTTCGACATCACCGGTAAAATCAGTTATTGCCGACGAATAACGAATCGGCAGCGGCACGCCCCCATCTGACACCAGCGGGCGTACACCACTGCGTCCGCACGTCAACGCTTCCCAAAGCCCTTCGAGCGAAAGTGAAACCGGCGAAACAACGCCCATTCCTGTTATAACGACGCGACAATGTTTATTCATTGATTATCTCAAAACCTTGAATCAGTCAGTGCAACGGATTGTTAATGTGTTGTTGAAACAACTCCTGTAATCTTACTAAAAACCTATAACTTAACAAATTGTCAAAAAGGTGTCAACCATTATAACCTTATTTTTCATTTGCGTCGAGAGTGGGGAAAGGAAAATTGGGATAATGAATAAATAAACACTATTTTCTTTCGTTCCCCCATCTGGACAGAAATGAAAAACGGGGTATAATGGTAGTTGACATCTGGAAAAACGCCCTTTTCGTTGTAGTAGCCTCCTGATTTTACGAGGATTGCTGTTTTGAGGCGGCGGTTTGATTAGAAGATGCCGGTGTTAATTTTGAGTGCGGCTGTAGGTTTAACTTTAATCAGATAGAATTGATAGATACAACAGGGCATTTCTAAAAACTTTTATCAGTCGATGGTGACGTGGAGAAGAAAGCCCTCAATAAAAATACACTTATTAGTGAAAGGGTTAAAAATGAGACCTGATAATTCAGACAACATAATAGACCTGAAAAACGATGAGAACCCGGAAATCTTGGTAAAACAGGATAACGAGGGTGCTGTTTCCCGAAGGAATTTTATCAGATTCGCGGCAGGAACAGGAATCGTTGCAGTGTCAGCCGTTGGTTGCGGCGGTCCCGCAGGCGGCGAAGGTTGGTTTCCGGCGCAATACAACGAGCAGGGAAACTTTCCGCCGCATGTTCGCGGACGTGTTCCGATCAATCCTGGGAATGTGTCCATTACGCGTGACAACGCGAAATGTATTTTATGCGGTCAGTGTACGGAAGCATGTTCCAAAATGGAGGCGGTGATGTTCCACTACGAACTACCGTTGATTGACGATATTCCGTGTATTAACTGCGGTCAGTGTTCGCTTTGGTGTCCGACTGGTGCTATAACGGAAGTCGATGACACAGCCCGTTTTTTGGAGGCGTTGGAAGACCCGAATGTTCACGTTGTTGTTCAGACTGCGCCGTCCACGAGAGTCGGACTTGGCGAAGAGTTTGGAATGCCTGCCGGTACAAATGTCGAGGGCAGTCAAGTGGCAGCGTTGAAAGCACTTGGAGTCGATACAGTTTTAGATACAAATTTTGCCGCCGACCTTACGATTATGGAAGAGGCAAAAGAATTGGTACGCCGGTTAAAGCGGGAATTGGACGAACCGATTCCGCAATTTACATCTTGTTGCCCGGGTTGGGTGCGGTTTTGTGAATACTTTTATCCCGATTTGATTCCCAATCTTTCGACGACTCGCTCGCCGATGGGAATTTTGGGTGCGATGATTAAAACGTACTACGCCGAGAAACGCGGAATTGATCCGAAGAATATTTTTTCTGTTTCTATTATGCCGTGTACCGCGAAAAAATATGAAGCGGTGAGACCGGAAATGAATAATGTCGGTAGAAAACTTGGTGATCCGTTGATGCGCGACACCGATTTGGTACTGACAACTCGTGAGTTGGCTCGGCTTATCAAGATGAGGAAAATTGATTTCTTGAATTTGGAGTCCGCTCCATACGACAAGATGTTAAGTGAATATACAGGTGCCGGCGCGATTTTCGGTGTGACTGGCGGTGTGATGGAAGCGGCAGTGCGTACCGCTTACACGTTCATCACTGGTGAAAATCCTCCTGCGTCGTTGCTTGAATTTCAGCCGGTTCGCGGTTTGACGGGAATGAGGGAAGCCGAGTTGGAAATTCCGTCTGTCGGCAAAGTCAATGTCGCCGTTATCGCAGGTATGGGCAATGCACACAAGATTTTGGATCAGGTTCGTGCTGGTAAGTCGAAGTGGCAATTTGTTGAGTTTATGGCTTGTCCGGGCGGTTGCATAAGCGGCGGCGGTCAGCCGCGCACAGCATTGCCGCCGTCACCTGAATTGCACACTGCGCGTATTGATTCGATTTACAGTTTGGACGAAAAATCGACAATTCGTCTTTGCCACGAAAATCCTGAAATCAAGACGGTTTACAAAGATTATCTCGGTGAGCCGAATAGCGAACTCGCCGAACAACTTTTACATACTCATTTTGACAAAGATTATCATAAGCACCTGACACCGAAAAAAAGCGTGTGAAAGGTACTATGGAAACAATAATATTATTTTGTGGAGGTTATCATGGCTGTAGGCGTACTAGTTGATTTGACCAAGTGCATCGGTTGCGGTAGTTGCACGGTGGCTTGTAAAATGTATAACGGCAATAAGTGGATTGACAACCGGGTTCCCTCTAGTGGGGAGAAAGCCGAGTTAGCGGACGAAAACTGGACAGTCGTCAAGAAACATAAGGTTTCAAAAACCAGCGTTTCGGACAGTGACCCGAAAGAAGTCTGGCGATTTGTGAAACGGCAATGTTTACATTGTAAGGATCCGGGCTGTGTTTCGTCCTGTTTTGCCAAAGCGTTTCAAAAAACGGAAGAGGGACCGGTGATTTATTATCCGCACAACTGCGTTGGATGCCGGTACTGTATGTTGGCGTGTCCGTTTTCTGTTCCGAAATTTGAGTGGAACAAAACAATTCCCGTACTGACAAAGTGTATGTTGTGTGCGGGTAGATTGAAAAAAGGGGAACTTCCCGCGTGTGTTTCCGCTTGTCCGACAAACGTTATGAAGTTCGGAGAACGCGAGGCACTGTTGGCGGAGGCAAAAAGGATAATCGCCGACGATTCGAGATATGTCCAATATATCTACGGAGAGGAAGAAGCCGGCGGAACGTCGTGGCTCTATATTTCAGATATGCCGTTTGAGCAACTCGGTTTTAAGATGAATGTTCCCAAGAAACCGATAACGAGGTACTCCTCGAAATACATGCATTTTACACCGATTTTCGGTGCCGTTTGGGGAATTATTCTGACCGGTATTTACTTTTTCACAAAGCGGAGAGCCAAAGTGAAAAAGGAAGCCGGAAAGAAAGACACCTAACAGAAGACGTAGGAATGTGAAATTCACGTACAGTACCAAGTAAGTAACACTTTTTTACATATTAAAACACGATGGACTTTAATTTTGTTTTTGAACCTGACCGTTGGGCGATTCGGGTTTCTTACGACCATTGGTCGTTTCGTATCACACCAGTCCGTGCATTTTTGATTGCGTTAATAGCGGCAGCGGGATGTATTATGCTGTATCGCTTTGCGTTCGGTCTGGAATCGGTTTCAAGTTTATCGGACCGCTGGCCTTGGGGATTGTGGAAAGGTTGGGCGGTCTTTGCGGGTGCAGCATTGGCTGGCGGCGGATATTTTACAACGTGCCTTGTTCACGTGTTTCACATTGAACGGTTAAAGCCGATTTGCCACCGTACTTTGTTGATTTCGTTACTTGGTTACACGCTTCTTCTGATAGGGCTATTTGTTGAAATCGGACGCTGGTTTAATTTCTGGCGTCCCTTTGTGTCGTGGGGACACGAATCGCCTCTGTTTGAAGTGTTTTGGTGTGTTTCCTTGTACACGATAATACAGTTTTTGGAATTGACTGAAATAATGACACAAAAAGTATTACGCAAATTCCATTGGATTCTTGTGCGCATATTTCCTGTCTTGGCTATTGTTGGTGTTGTGCTTCCGTCAATGCATCAGTCGTCACTTGGTGCGATTTATTTAATGATGGAAGGGCGGCTTGATCCGCTTTGGTGGAGTCCTTACATATTTCTGTTTTACCTACTGTCGTCGCTTTACGTTGGACCGGCAATGCTTGCGGTTGAATCGGTCATTGTGAGCAAAGCGTTTGGACACGTCACGCCGATGGAGCCGCTGAAATTATTGGCACGCATTGGCGGAGTCCTTATGTTGATATATTTGGTTCTGAAAATTGCGGATTTGGTTGCCGCGAATGAACTTGGATTGTTGCTTGCAAACAGTTACGAGAGTAATATCTTCATTGCTGAGATGGTGTTTGGCGTGATTATTCCGTTGGCGATAGTTTTTTCGCCGTTAATCAACAGCCGCCCGTGTCTTATCGCGTATGGTTTTTTAGCGAGCGGCGGAGTATTTCTCAACCGAATGAACGTTTCGATTACTGGAATGGCAAGAGATGCAGGTGTCTTTTATTTTCCGTCGTTGTTTGAGTTTATTGTAATGTTTGGAATTGTTGCCGGTGTTGTGCTGGTCTATCTATTTATGTGCGAAAACTTCAACATCCTGACAACGGAAGAAGAACACGAATAGACGGCTAACAAACCAGTAAAAGGAAAGATTTTTTGCAAAACAATAGCCCGAAGCATTGGTGGGAAATTATACACATCCCTTGCTAACGCTTCGGTTTTTTTGTTCTTGACAATCACCTTATTAAACTGTATAAACACCTCTGTTTTAACCACTGTTTTTGTCTAATAATTTTGAGATGCCCCTAAATTGATAAATTGAGCTGTGAATTTATGATTAAAATTTCACAGTGCTTGTAAATCAATAACAATTTTGTACAATCGTAGATATTTCGGCTTTTCGGCTGAATGCGATGGGCGGGGGGCTTTTTCTTTGTCTGAATTTGTGTTAGAATTATACTCTGCTTTTGTCATTCACTGTAATTCGTAATTTATCAACACATTTTCAACACGAAATATAAAATGCTACTCAAACTTGGTATTCCTGCCGGTTCATTGCAACAGGCAACTATTGAACTTTTCAAACGGAGCGGTTACAACATTTCGTTGACATCCCGCAGTTACGTTCCCGCAATCGACGACTCCGAAATCGAATGTTTGTCGTTGCGTGCGCAAGAGATGGCTCGTTACGTTGCCAACGGCGACCTCGATGCCGGATTGACTGGTCGCGACTGGATTATGGAAACGTCGTCGGACGTTCACGAAGTCGCGGAACTGTCGTTCTCCAAAGTCAGCCGCCGTCCGGTGCGTTGGGTACTTTGCGTACCGGAGGACTCACCTATCACCAACGTTAAACAACTCGAAGGAAAACGTATCGCGACCGAAGGTGTCAACATCACGAAAAACTTCCTGAAACAAAACGGCGTGAACGCGAACGTCGAGTTCAGTTGGGGGGCGACTGAAGTTAAGCCGCCTAAACTCGCCGACGCTATCGTCGAAGTAACGGAAACTGGTTCGTCGTTGCGTGCGAACAAACTACGAATCATCGCCGAAGTTATGCAAAGCACGACACGTTTCATCGCGAACCACAAATCGTACGCCGACGCGTGGAAGAGGAATAAAATTGACGACATTGTTCTGATGTTGAAGGCAACGATGGCGGCGGAAGGCAAAGTCGGTCTGATGCTCAACGTCGAACGTGCCCAACTTGATAACGTTATAAAACTGTTGCCGTCGCTCCAAAAACCAACCGTCTCACACCTGTCTGACGAAAATTGGTTCGCGGTTCAAACGATTATCGACGAATCGGTTTTACGTTCGCTGATTCCGGGACTTAAAGCCGCCGGAGCATCGGGCATCGTCGAATTTCCGATTTCAAAAGTGATTGAGTAAATTATATCGGTCGCGGTTGAAAATCGCGTTACCGCCTACTATGAACACTTAAAGAATACTACAAATTTCAACTGTGTTCGGTATATCATTATGAAGACTGTTACCAATGCTTCAATACAACAACATCCGCCATTTCTGCCTTTTGCCGGAAGGTGCGATTGCCCTCGACGCGACATCGTGTCAGCCGTGCGGATTCATTTCGCATGCCCATAGCGATCACACCGGCAAGCACGAATTGACATACTGTACTGCCGAAACGGAGTCAATATGCCGGTACCGGATGAAGTGTAAACCGACACAGCAGTTTCGCGTGATGGAGTATTTCAAACCGGTTACACTCGGCGGTTTGGAGTTGACAGCGTATCCAGCCGGACATTGTTTAGGGTCGGCGATGTTGTTTGCGAAAAGTTTGGCTAGCGGAAAAACGTTGCTTTACACGGGTGATTTCAAACTCGGTAAGTCGGTAACGGCAGCGGAGGCGGTTGTTCCAAAGGCGGACGTACTCGTGATGGAATCAACGTATGGTTCACCCGACTACCAGTTGCCGCCGCGTGAACAGGTAATCGCGGAATTGCTCGAAACGGTACGTGACGCTTTTGCAAATGACCGTTCACCAGTAATCGCGGCGTATGCGTTTGGCAAAAGTCAAGAGATAACAAAGATACTGACAGACAACGGTTTCAAAGTCCAGCAGTATGACACGATATACAAAATCAGTCAATTCTACGAACAACATAACGTTTCGCTTGGCGATGTAACAACGTTGAAAAAGGGAGAGTGTGCGGACGAAGACAGAGTGCTGATAGTTCCGCCAGCCAGCCACCCGTACTACATAACGCATCACAAAATAGAGACGATAATGCTAACCGGATGGGCAATGCACGAGTCCACGAAGTACCGTTACGAAGTTGACAAAATACTACCGCTCTCCGACCACGCCGACTACAACGAACTGTTGAAGACAATCGAGTTGTGCGAACCAAATGTAGTTTATCCGGTACACGGCTCACCAGATTTCGTTGAACACCTGCAAGACAAAGGAATAAACGTAATGCACATAGACAGAGCAACACAATCGATGTTGTTTTGACGCTTCGTCGTAACACTTTCACCCCGACAATCCCCATTGTAAAATAATTTTATGGCAGTCATACCTCTCGATTGGAGCGAATTAAAACGTAGTTACGAATCCATATTCGTAACCGAGATAGACGTTAAATTGCGGGCAACGTCCGCGTCGCCTGACGAGCCGCGTTCTCCGATGTCGCGGTACTGGTTGACGGTTAATGACGAGGTAATGTGGGATTATCCGTTCGCGTTTCCGCAAATCGCAAAGTGCCAAACGTTTGTAATAATGAAAAGCCCGCAAATCGCGATATTGCTGACGGAGTATTTAGCGGTCAAAATAAGTGACCTGTTGTCAAGGCGTTTCACAAACGACGTTATCACCGGATTGGGGTACCGTGCATACGCTGGTGTTTCGCAACCGCTGGACGACTTCCAACTAGGTTTGGTTGAAATCCTGCTTGCCTGCGACAAGAGAATTGACACAGAATTGTTGAGTAAACATCCGTTGGTAATACGTTCAGAAAAAGCCGCGAGAATATTGTATATGCGGGCAAGCATAGAAGCCCACACACAACAAGATGAAGAGCCCGCAGAAGTCTCATCCCAAAGTGACCCCGAAGAAACCAAACAGAAACAACAGCAAGATACCCCCGAAGCGGCACAAGAAACGACAGAACAAAGCAAGCCACCAGCAGAATTTTTCCCGGATTTTTGAGAGCGTGTCCTTGTCCAATATATTCCACTGACAGAAACAGAAAATATCTAGTTGTTTAATAAAATCATTTAGGGCATTTCTAAAAACCACAATTTTAACCACAGAATTTGCAGAGAAACGCAGAGATTTTATTTTGAAAATCTTTTGTAATGATTTATAATAGAATAAGTTACAAAAAAATATCCCTCTGCGACTCTTTGTGTCCTCCGCGTTAAAAAAGAGTTTTTAGAAATTCCCATACATAATTTACGGTATTTGCCGAATAGTTCCCACCATAGTTTTTTGGAAAGTACAGTTAAATAAACGCAAAATTCAACCGTTATCGGGATACTTGCGTTCCCAGCACTGCTTTTGTTATACACCTTGATTCTTCCTCGTTCAAAAACTCTATTCCAATCTCAATCGCGTATAACGGAATATCACCGATTTTTTCACGTTTTATTTTAACAATATCTTTCATTGTCGTAACAATCATTTCCGCGTTCGTTTTTTTTGCCGCGTCTGCTAGATGTTGGATGTCCGATTCGTCGTAATGATGATGGTCAAAAAATACTTTGGAACCATTTATTTCTGCACCGGTTTGTACCAACGTTCGCTCAAACGCATCGGGGTTTCCGATACCGTTGAACGCGAAAATTTTCCGTTCTTTTAACATTGAAACCGGCTGCCGCGTAACTTTTTCACCAAACGAAACAACATTTACCGGACGATGAACAATCTCACCGTAAACCGCTTTCGGAGACAACGCCGTTAGTTTTTCACGCAGCCGCGCACGCTCATTCGCGTCAACACTATCGGCACGGCTTAACAACAAAACATCCGCACGTTTCAAACTACTCATCGGCTCGCGGCACGTTCCACGCGGGAATATGTAACCAAGTCCGTCCGGCTCTGTCGCGTCAATTAGCACGATGTCCAATTGCCGATTCACCTTCCGATGTTGAAACGCGTCATCGAGAATCACGCAGTCAAGTTTGTTCGCGGTCAACATCCGCCTGCACGCATCCGCCCGATTCGGCGACTGAAAATGCGGTACGTCAGGAAGTTTGATTAGCATTTCGAGGTACTCATCATTGTGCCGTTCACCGCTACCGTCTTCATCGTTCAACTTCTTGTAACCACGGCTAACCAACCCGACTTTATAACCGTGTTCCAACAAAACCTGTGACAACCAACAAACAAACGGTGTCTTCCCTGTGCCGCCAAGCGTAACATTACCAACGGAAATCACTGGCACGTCGGCGGTATAAGAAGATAGGAAACGCTTGTCATAAAAAAAATTCCGCCCCAGCATCACCATTCCATAAACCAACGAAACCAAGTAAAGCAACCCTCGCAGCAAACCAGTAACGAAGCCGTGAGCAGTACCGGTAATAAGTTTGTGGTAATAGACGGAAGTACGTAGTAAAAAATTTTTTCGTAACATTGTTTTGTGTTGTCTATTTAGTTTTTAATCATTTACTCTTCCCCGTGAAAACGTTTAATCATCTCCCAAGCGTCACGCGGCGACTCCGTGAACTTGAACAAATCGAGGTCTTCTTTGTCGATAACGCCCGACTCAACGAGGTGGTCAAAGTTGACACACTTTCGCCAAAACTCTTCACCAAACATTATCACCGGTATCGCCTGCATACGATTCGTTTGCCGTAACGTCAACGCCTCAAACAGTTCGTCAAACGTTCCGTATCCGCCCGGTGAGACAACCAACGCTTTCGCGCGCAACATAAAATGTAGTTTACGAATTGAGAAATAGTGAAACTGAAAACACAATTCGGGCGTGATGTAAGGATTCGGAATTTGCTCGAACGGCAACTTGACATTCAATCCTACCGACAACGCCCCCGCCTCGTATGCTCCGCGATTCGCCGCCTCCATAATACCCGGTCCGCCGCCGGTACAAATAACATACTCGTGACCGTTGTCCGCGACATTCTTCTTTCGCGACAAGTTTTCCTCCGAAACAATCCGTGCAAACTCGCGTGCCTGTTCGTAGTAATGACTCATAACAACCGCCTGTTTCGCCGCGCCGAGTTTGGCAGCTGATTCTGTGTTAGAACCATGCGTTTTACAAAACGATTCCGCTTCAACAAGACGTTTCGCCGCATCGTCAGCCGAAAAAAAACGTGCGCTGCCGAAAACGATGATAGTAGAATGTATTCCAAACCTCTGAAAAAAACAATCCGGTTTGAGAACCTCACTAAGAATCCGAATCCCCCGTGCCTCAGGGCTACGAAGAAATTCCTCATCCAAAAAAGCAATTTTTGACATTGTAATAATGATGGTAAAAGGTTTTTATCGAAAACTTTAACACGAACAACCCGAACAAGCCCAATAAAAAACTGTAAGCGTTCACGTGTAAAAAATAACTGGCATATAAATCAATGTTTATTAAACTCACCCCGAATTTCTTTAACAATCTCATCCGCTCCTCGTTCTAACAAAATTTCAGCAAGCCCGATTCCCAATCCGTCCGCGTTTTCCGTTTCACCGACCAAATCACCTTCCAACATTTGTCCGCCATCGACAGTTAATATACGTCCGCACAATCGCAACTTTCCAGCGTCGTCAACGTTTCCAATCGCCGCAATCGGTGCGAGGCAACCGCCTTGCAACTTCCGTAAGAACGCACGTTCGGCGGTAATTGCGGCGAACGTCGGCTCGTCATTGATAGCGGCGATTACGTCGGCGGTTGCAGTGTCGTCCTCACGAATCTCTATGCCGATTGCCCCTTGTGCGACCGCAGGCAAAAATTCCGGCGGTTCTAACAATGAACGAATCACGTCCGCGTAACCAAGACGCACCAATCCCGCCTCCGCGAGTATCAAAGCGTCATAGTCACCGTCGTTCAAACGTTTGAGCCGCGTCTCAATGTTACCGCGAATGTCAACAATGTTAAATCGGTTG
>JAITST010000219.1 GCA_031287585.1 Planctomycetaceae bacterium
CGCTCCGCATAACACAACCGCTCGCGATTGTTGCTCAAATACGTCTGCAATTCCCTAACCGTTTCCTTCTGCCCGCCGTCAAATATCTCATCAGAAAGCAATCACTGATACGTTCCGAAGCGTGAAAAATGTCCAAACACTCTGCCCAGTCATGCGTCTTATACTGAACACACTTTGAATTTGGGCTTTTTGGTTATAGTTGCGAGTAGCGTGTTGCGAGCAGCGAGTATTGTTTGCATTGTATCAACCAACACAGCAGGAAACAGATGCTTGAAACGCTTTGCGGACGGCGGCATTGTTCGCCAACTTGTGTGAAACTTCATCGGACAACGACGCAACTAAATTGCCGACGGTCTGATGCGAGACGGTGAGGCAGCCGAATTCCTTGAGTTGAAATGCTGCAAGTGCATACGAACTTTTCGCGGCGGCAAACGCGATCAGACGGCGTGCGCCGCGAGTATAATCGTTGTCGAATCCGAGCAGCCCTTCGGCGGGAAACGAGTATTGGCGACAAGAGTCGCAGCGGCGATGACGGCGGAAAATCCTGATGTGATTGTTGCTCGTCGTCAGCGTTTTCGTCCTCGTTTTGCGGACTTCCGTTTTTTTTACAATGCGGGCATTGTTTGGCGGCGGTTTGTTCGGCAGCGTTGATACGGTCTTGAAATTTCTTTTCAAGGGTTTCGTCGGCGAGTTGCCGAATCGCGGTGAAGAGAAAGTCGTCCATATCGTCGAGGACGTGACCGTATTGAGCGGTATCGCCAACGGTATCGAGTTCGGAGAGAAGGGCTTGAATTTTTCGAGAAGCAGGGCTTCGGTATCGGAACGGGAGGTGATAGTAAACATGGGGACTCCCTTGTCTGTAAAAGGGAAATGGAGAGAAAAAAGACATTATACCAATCCCCCACTAAAGTTTACACACCCAAATGCTTAAAAAAATTCATCCCCCTATTGCATTTTTTTGATAAAATTTAGTGTTATTAGAGGTGCCCTGCAATCTTTTCTGTCATCAATTCCATACGACATCCAACCGGAACAGGAACGTTACTATCAAACCGCAGTCCACTTGATATTTAACTTTCTCGGTTCGCGTTGCCGCTCGGAAGTGAGAACGGCTAATGAACGTATTGATTCGATTGTCGAAACGGAAATCTATGTTTACTGTTTTGAGTTCAAGCTAGACGGTACATCAGACGAAGCGTTGCAACAAATCAACAGCAAAAAATACACACTGCAATGGAACAACAACGGCAAAAAAGTCTATAAAGTAGGTGTAACGTTCGATTCCAAAAAACGCAACATCGGCGATTGGAAAATTGAAACGGTGTAAACCATACAAACTTCAAAACTTCATCCGTCCGCCTTCTTTGATTACGTTTTCCAATCGTTTGAGATATTCCTCACGCGGGATTTCTATTGCTCCGAATGTTGAGGTAATTGATGTTACCATTTGAACATCAAACAACAGGCAACCTTGTGTTTGCAAGTGTTCAATCAACTTTGCCAACGCTACTTTCGATGCGTCAGTTACAGTATGAAACATCGACTCGCCCGCGAAGAATCGTCCTACCGAGACACCGTAAACTCCGCCGACGAGTTTGTTGCCGTACCAAACTTCGACACTGTGAGCGTAACCAGATTGGTGAAGTTGTTTGTACGCGCGAACCATCGCGGGTATTATCCAACATTCGTCTCGCCGTTGCGGAACATTCGCGCAACCATTTATCACGCCGTCGAAATCGTTGTCGATTGTCACCGCGAAACGTTCGCTGCGAATTGTTCGCCGTAAACGTTTACTGATATGAACAGCATCCAGCGGAATAATTGCACGCGGTTCAGGCGAACACCAAGGTATGAGACCCTCGTTACTAGGCCAAGGGAAAATACCGTGACTATACGCATCAACTAAAACGTCAACCCTCAACTCCAACCCCGCACCGAGAAAACCAAAACCGTCGGTTTCCGCAAAACGCGCATCAGGAAAGAACTTAGAACGCATAATTTGTCGGGGACTGTCGCCGCTACGATTGGAACTACTACTCACGACTATCCTTTATCATCACATCAGAACGCAAGAATAAACGACACGCCGCCGCTCACCTGGTCATCTTTACTTTCGTCGCCGCCGAACGGATGATAATCGCTATTGTAGTCAGCGTGGTCGTAACGAATTTCTGGACGGAACGTTATCTTCTGTGTCAATTTGTAGTTTGCAGCCAACGTTAATTCAATCAAATCACCGCCTTGACCGCCTTCCGTTACCGATGCCATATCAAACATCGAATTATGCGAGTGATGGAACTCTCCGCGAAGTCCGACTGACAACTTATCGTTGACCGTGTAAATCAGATGCTGGTTGATTCCCCAAGCGTCACCACCGACTTTGCCGCTTGTGTTGTATGTACTGCTATCAACTATCGCGCCTTCAATCATATAGAACCATTTTTTGTTGATATGATACGTGAAGATTAACGTGTTATATGTGTCTGTCCCTCCGGTGTTGCCTGTTCTCGCTCCCTTATCGTTATGGAAAATTTTGTACGTCAATGCGGCGGACTTGTTTATGTCGTACGTAACTTTGCAGAGAAGTGCGCTGTCGCCGTAAGGATTGTCGAAACTATTGAACACACCAGCCGTCCAACCAGCGGATACCGACCACTTATCATTTATCGCCGAATCAACCACAACACCAGTCGTCGTTAACGGGCGACCATAACAAATGTTCGCGTGTGAATAGAAAAACTCCTTCGTTGCCGCCAACCCTTCGTAAGCAAAACTACCAGCAAACTTACCAACCTTGACGTTCAACTTTTTCGTACCAACCATCCCGTACAGTTGGCAAAACGCAGCGTAGTAATCGCCTTTGTACCAATCGTAATCAAACGACTGGTCGCCCCAGTTACGCGCGTAACGCGAATCAGTTCCGTAATTAAAGTCGGCGCGAAAACCCCAGTCAAACGTCTCACTCATATCCTTCTTCGCGCCGAGCCAAAGTTGGTTGACCTTCCAATCGGACGGTTGTTCGAGCATCAAAACGTAAGAGTTGCCACCCTTTGGAGTCAGACTGCTGTTGTAACCGTAAGGAGTACCGTCGCCGTACTGATTCCCTGAACCGGAATCGTTCGCGGTGATACCGGTCAAAATCCAACCGTAAAATTCGATTTTAGATTTTTTCTTTTTAGTTCCGCAAACCATATCACACGGAGAAGGCGAAAAAAGTTCACAAGCCGATTCAATCGCACCAGCAGTGCCGCAAACAGACAACAAACCAGCAACAATAGCAAACAAAAACGTTCGTCTAATACTCATCACCGCACTCCTGATTAAGTTTCTTCGTGATTGGTTTTCTAGTTACGAAGCCGCAAAACGCAACAATGTCTTGCCAACATCGGAACAAATTTAGAGAAAATGAAGATAATAACGTTTTACAGTTACAACAGTGAATATCAAGTTTGTCAACTTAATCCAGAAATGTTGTGTGGTTTGACTATTATTACATAACGTAGGGCAACAGTACGACACGGATATTAAAAGCGTAAACGACTATTCCCCCGCAACCTTCCGTCTCCCTAATCGCTTATCCAACTTATCACACATCTGATTCATCTGTTCGACATAATTCGCCAGTAATTCAATTTCCTGTCTAAACGTTACCGCTTTGTTCGCCTCGTTTTCCAA
>JAITST010000251.1 GCA_031287585.1 Planctomycetaceae bacterium
GTTTGTGTGTATTGCAAGAACTTGAACGAACAGTGCAAGCAGCATCGCCGTCAGAGTTTTTCGTTTGCGTATTACGGTGTTTCGTTTGGCAAGGCGAAGAATTTTTTCGAAGTGTATCGTAAGCGTTTCGGCATTGAATCGAGTTATCGGCAGAGTCATCAAGCAAGGATTCGGACTTGCACCTTCGGTTATTTTATTTTGCGTTGTCGATGCTGATACGGAATTGCTGGCTGGAGTTTGAGCGGGAGTTCTTGTTGGCTGGAAGGAAGAAACAGATGACGGGTGAATATGTGAGTTTCAAACTGCTGCCCGGAATCATTCGCCGGATGCTTGAAAATTCTGATTGCAATTTCAGCCCACCAAACTGCTCCCAAACACCGTAATTTAAGGCACTTCAAGGGAAATTACAAACTACTACATTGAAAGGTTAGTTATTGATACCACGAATTGTTTCATTACAATTCAATAGTCTGTTCAGGTAATTTCAACAAAAAGTAATAATAAATTGTAGAATGATGGAATTGATGTAACAGTCATAGAGTATTTTTGCCTAGCAGTACAACCCTTATTGGAGGGTAGTGTGCGAAATTTATGGGTGGATGTCATGAAAAGCCAAATTTTAGCGGTGTGACCATCATTCAATAATTCTGGTACACGCCCCCACAAAGTGTGGGTGAACTGATAACACCTTGGGTAAATGATGTCAACCAAAATATAGGACAACAAATTAATAACTATCTTAAATAGTATTGGTGGATCAAGTTCTGCTATCCCATCGTTTTATGGACATGGGCAATCTGGAAGCAATAGTAGTGGGTCAAACGGTAGTTTGGGCGGATACTAATGATTTTTGGGGTTTATTATTACATACATATAACCAGTATTCTCAAACTGTAAATGAAGGTAACAAATTGATTAGTTATTTTGCGCACGGAGGCACAGTGGACACGGAGAATGGCTATGATGACAAAATACTATGACAATAAATTTTTTCCCTCTGTAATTCCGTGCGCAACACCGTTTATTTCTCGTTTCTTTTACAGTTTAAGTACATATTTATAATTTTGGTAAAAATAATGATAAGTGATACATTTGAACGAATTTATGTTATCAACTTAAATTCTCGCCATGAGCGTTGGGATGAGTTTAATAAGCGATTGCCTGCCGATTGTCCGTTTCTCCGACCGGAACGGTTTATAGGTATTGATGGTAGGCTTGTTCCGCCGCCTGTTTGGTGGCAAAGCGGACCGGGCGGGTGGGTGGGGTGTCATCTTTCGCACATACGGATTTTACAGGATTGCCTTAATAACGATGTGAATTCAGTTTTGGTTTGTGAGAATGACGCTGTTTTTGTTGATAATTTTGCGGAAAAAGTAGAATTGTTCATGCAACATCTTCCTGACGATTGGGAGTTTGTTTATTTTGGCGGAAAGCATCCTATGATGACGCTGCTTGGAGCAGAATTGCCGGACGCTTGGAACGATATCTTTTTCATTTGTGTTGACCGTCCTGTTGCCGATTGCTATGACACGATGTTTAATTCCAAGTGGGGATGGCATCCACAAATGGTTAAACATTCTATTGACCTACAATTGGCAATGCGTGAAAAGTTTCTTGAAGAGTATTCTCCACGTTTTCTACGTGTTTCGTTCAAACGAATGATGCAATTCCATGAAAACACTGTTCAGGAAATTTGTAGTTTTTTGGGTTATACTCCAACGGAACAGCAATACGAACAATCACTTGCTTTCCTTAACGAACAAACCAACAATAAGCATTTTTTGTAGATGTTCGATATTGTTATGGTTTACGTTTTGGCTTGTTGTTCAGATTATTGCGTTCCGCACTCCCCGTCTTGACTTGTCTTTTTCTGATGTTATCATATTGTCTATGAACTTTTTTGAACATCAGGACAATGCCCGGCGTAATACCGGACTGCTTATTTTTTTGTATGTTTTAGCGATGATCGCTATTACGGTGCTTATTTTTGTACCTGTCGCGGTCGTTGTTGCTTACTCACAGACCGTTGACATTGATTATAGCCATTTGGATGCGTCCGGTAGTAGAGGGCTTGGGTTTGGGTTGTTGCTTGATGAAGTTGTTGCCTTCTTTGCTGTTTTTCTGGTTGTCTCCGCCATTATCGGAGGCGGTACTTTCTGGATGACTTCCCAACTTTCTGCCGGCGGCGGTGAACGGGTTGCTGATATGTTGGGTGCGAGGCGGGTTTCCCCCTCTACTACCGACTTGAAAGAGCGGCGGTTGCTTAACGTTGTCGAAGAGATGGCGATTGCCGCCGGACTGAATGTTCCTACCGTCTTTGTTATGGATAACGAAAATTCCATCAACGCTTTCGCCGCTGGTTACAAGCCAAACGAAGCAGTTGTTTCTGTTACACGCGGGACACTTGAATTGCTTAACCGCGACGAGTTACAGGGCGTTATTGGTCACGAATTTAGCCACATTCTTAACGGCGATATGCGGATGAACATTCGTCTCATCGGTACGCTTTACGGCTTGGAACTTTTGGTCTATGTCGGTTGGATGATACTGCGGTCAGGAACATCGTCGCGTCGTTATAGTTCCAGCAATAAAAACGCTGGTGGTGCCGCGATATTAATGTTTATCGGAATCGGTGTTATCATCGCCGGTTCGGTCGGTATGTTTTTCTCATCACTAATCAAGGCGGCAATTTCGCGTCAACGTGAGTTTCTCGCGGATGCGTCGGCGGTTCAGTTTACACGTAATCCGGGTGGTATCGCGGGTGCGTTGAAGAAGATTGGTGCGCCGACAGTCGGCAGCGTTGTCACCAATGAAAACGCTACTTCCGTTAGTCACATGTTTATGGCAAGTTCGTTCAAATCGTTTTTCAGTGCGATGTTTGCGACACATCCGCCGCTTGACGAGCGTATCAAACGTATAGACCCAACGTTCGACGGAAAGTTTCCGGCGCGGATTGTTCCGGTAAGTGATTATGATGAACGCGATACTCACAAAGATAGCCGTTCACAAGTTACGTCTGGTTTTAACGCTAACGTTCAAACAACATCGTCACCAGTAACGTCAACGGTTGACGATTCATCGGCGATAACAAACGCGATGAACGGTATCGGCAGTATCGACATTGAACAACTTTTGTCGGCGACGGCATTACTTGACTCGCTTCCGCCGCAAGTTATCAATATGACTAACAACGCTGACGGTGCGGTCGCGGCGATGTTTGCCGTATTGATTGACAAAGACAGCAACATTGCCGCGAAGCAGTTCGACGTGATTCGCAGCCGCGAGAGCGATTGGGGTCTCAATGCGTCGCAGAATATTGTTACACTCTTGGCAACGCAGAGCGACGCGGCGAAGTTTGCGTTGGTTCAGCGGAGTTTTCCGGCGTTGCGATTGCTCGGCGTGACGAACTACCAACGTTTTCGGCAAACGGTTGAGTTACTTATCGCGGCGGACGGCAAGATTGATTTGTTTGAATACGCGATTAGTGCGTTGTTGCTTCGCGACCTTGATGTTCACTTCGGTTTGGAACGTTCGGGGGTGACACATTATTACGCCGCGAGTGCGATTCGGAAACAGATTTGTTTGATACTGTCTTACGTTGCGTACAGCGGCGCGACTGAAATTGACGCGGCGAGACGTGCGTATGAGGCGGGTTGTTGTCAGTTCGATAAGGCGGACGCGATTGGTATTGCGGGTACGATGCTCGACGCGCCGTTGTGTAAGTTGAATGATTTTGACGCGGCTCTTCGCGCGGTTGCGGTAGCGAAACCGGCGATTAAGAAGAAGGTACTCGAAGCGGTTATCGCGTGCGTGATTGCGGACAACAAGATAACGCCGCGCGAGGAGGAATTGGTTCGCGCGATGTGCGCTATGATCGGGCTGCCGTGTATTGCTGCGGAACAGATGAGAGCATTGATACACCAATCATTCTGACGACGACCATTCCAAGACCGAAACAGATTCCGCGAACGCCTATACCGAATAGCAACGCATCTTTTTGTCCGCCGCTGAATATGATGAGCATCAGTCCTGCCAACACGCCAAACCAGCCGAAGACTGACATTATTAAACTGATTCGTTCGAGCCACGCGGTCTCGTGAGGATGTTGTACCAATGGTGGTCGGTAGAAAACGATGCCGTTATTGTTATCGTTGCTGATGTTGTTGGCGGGCGGCGTGTCTTCGCAAATTTCTGTATCAACTTGTAAGATGTCGCTGTTTGTTTGTTCGTAATCTTCGTCGGGGTCGGCGGCGATGTCAACATTGTTTGCGATGTTGTCTTTGATTGCTTTATCAACTTCGGTGATGTTGGCGACGTGAACAATTTTTTCTTCGACTATTTTATGTTCTACCGGTGTGATGATTGAACCGCCGAAGGGCAGTACCGGCTCGACTATCGAACCGAACAACGGCGGACGAGCGAGACCGCTAACGGGCTTCGGAGACGACGCTGTTCCGCGTGCTTCGGCAGCAACAGGACGCGGCGGTAACGATGACCGCGGCGATGGCGATTCAGTACCCGTAATCTGATTACGCTCACGGTCAGTCATTGCGTCCGACAACAATCTGCGAATCCGATGCAGGTCAGATAAAAAATCGTTGGTAGTATGGTCTGACAAGTCGTTCATAGTTTTTATTTTGTTTGAATGTGTAACTCTAAACGCAAAAGACGCGAAAGGAAAACAATGTTGCGATTACTTTTTAATACAATCCCGCATTGCCCGTTTTCGCAGTATTCGGTTTACCGAATATCACCGATGACGTGTCGTAAAACTCGGAATCTATTTTGTTTGTCAATTTGCTCCCGACATCATCTTGCGATACGGCGTGCCACGAGTCAATTTCAATTTCGTCTCTTACCAATGTGCTTATTGTTTGCGGCGTTTTGTTTCCGTACAAAAAACCTTTCACGTCAATCGAAATAGTTTCGTTTTTCGGTAGGTTTGTTTTGATGATAATTTTCCGCTCGAGGTCTTCGTCATCATCGTTACGGCTGGACGTGAACATAACGGAAATTAACTGTAACGGGCGTTCGGTGTTTGAAAACGTGAACTTGAAACGCGGGTCGCTTGACGTTACATTAAGTATGCGGAATGTGGCATCGTTACGAACGATGATACTCTTGATGACTTTCTCGTTTGGGCTTAGCACGCCGATTAAAAATGGCGACGGCTTAACTTGCAACGGTGCGACAATGTTGCCGCGAACGGGAAGTTGTATCGAGGATATGAATGTTGCGTTTACGTTTTCATTTGAATTTGTAGTTGCGATTACCGTTTGTTTGTCGTTCGTAACGAAACGTAAAATGTCGTTGACGTAACCAGCGGGCGTGTCGGATTTCAGTTTGACTACAACATCGTAAACGACTTCGCGGCTATTCCGTTTCACTTCCTCCGCCCGTGCGTGGACAAACGGATTGTCACGTACAATGTCCGTGATTTTCCAGTCCGACCGACCGCCGCGATATTCGATTCGCAACTTGCGTTCGTCTTCTTTCCCGAGCACGACAACACCGAAGTCAATGATGCCGGGTGTCAAAATAACGTCAGAACGGATGTAACCTTTGACATCAAGTTGAACTGCCTCGCGCAAAATCCGCTCACCGACTCTGAGTTCAAGCGTGACGGTAATAGTGGCACTAACGTCGCGCAAGTGTTGACCGTTGGTGTTAAGTTTGGCGACTATGTAACCCTTTTCGAGTGATTTGACGATTGGCTGTTCAAACGAAACGGAGGTACAAGTACAAGAAGACCGAACGCTAACGATACGAACATCCTGTTCCCAAACATTCTCAAACTCAAACCGATGTTCTTCAGAAGTACGCAAAGCGACCCGCCCGAAATCGAACCGAGTTTCAGCAAACATCTGTCGTCCCCAAGACTCAGCCGAAACAACACCCGACAAAAACACGAGTGCTAAAACGACTGTGGGAGAAAATGTGTGAATTAGTCTGCGTAACTTTGTCATTTTGCCAATTTTACTTAATATAACAGCAGAAACAAGCCGCAAAACGGCTAACGGTACTATCGGTTATTTTGATTGTAACGATTAAATAAAGTTTGACAGTTATTAAGTCGGTTGTGGGTTTGTTAAGTTTAGGGAATCTCTAAAAAACCTTTTTTAACGCGGTGGACACAAGGAGTCGCAGAAGAGTATTTTTTTGTAACTTATTCTATTAGACTTGTTCGGAAACTTCAAAATAAATAAAATTAACAATTTACATACAATAATTTTTGCCGCGAATGCACGAATTTATAACGAATTATTCGTATTTATTCGTGTATTCGTGGCAAAATAAAAAGTTACCGAACAAGTCTATTATAAAACATTACAAAAGGTTTTCAAAATAAAATCTCTGCGTTTCTCTGCGAATTCTGCGGTTAAAATTGTAGTTTTTAGAAATGCCCATAATAATAATTGGCAGCGATGATGCCGGATAATTACGGCGGTGGACATCGGCATCCCTTTCTTGTAAAATTGAAGGTGAGTATGGTGTTTTTGCAAAAAGAGGTAGAGTTCCCTGCTTTACCCAACCCGCCACCCAACTATTTGAATAAGATATAATTATGTTCACTGCCAAAAGTGAAATGGATTTGCGTCTTCAGGTCAAGGACAAATTCTTTTCCCAATATAAAGTTTCTCTCGAAGACAAGCGAATCGACTTTCTCGTCTATTCGCCGACGAGTTTGTTCACGTCCGAAACGCTTCTCTGGGCGGAATCAAAGAAGGACATTACGCCTGTCAATACGATGTTCGCCCAACTTCTGCTGACCATCAAAAAAACGGTGGACAGCGGCGAAATGCCGCCGAAATTTCTCGGTGTGTTCGATAAAGAAAAAATTGCTTTTGTCGAATATCATCATATTTTGCCGGTGTTCAATCTCAATGATTTTAATTGGAACGAAAAGCCGTCAACCGTGTCCAAAAAGACCGAAAATACCGTTGGCAAATTTCTGACCAAAGAGGTACTCAATCAATTCGAGTTCAAAAAAGACGAAGCGGAACTTCGGGAATTTATCAAAACGAATTTCATCATCGGTAACGTTTCGCTCTACAAAGCACAAATCAATAAGAATAATTTCGTAACGGTTTATAATAAATGGATTGATGCCGTTAAACCGACGATTGCAGTTGATTTCAATGAATTGAAAAAAGCCGGAGTGTTAGATGCCGATTTTTTTCTTGCCGACCTTTTGTCGAAAAATAATAAATCGTTATATCAAACGTTGAAAATCGTTTTGAGGGAATCGGAATACCATATTAACGTCGATAAAATCAAGCATTTGTTGCAAGCCGTTTTTTTTAAAGGCAACCAACAAAAGCATACCGAATTTTGGACGAAGTACAAACGTCCTCCGGCAGAGGAATATTGGCAATATATGTTAGAACGGCGGGATTTGCTCGTGCCGCAGCAGATTAGAGAACAAAAAGGGGCTTATTTTACACCGCAAATTTGGGTCGAAAAATCACAGGAATATCTTGAAAAAGCGTTCGGTGAAAACTGGCAGGACGAGTATTACATTTGGGATTGTTGCTGCGGTACCGGCAATCTGCTTGCCGGTTTGGTCAATCCCGATAACGTTTGGGCATCAACGATTGACCAGCCCGATGTGGATATTGTTCACCAAATGATAGGCGAAGGTTTCAATCTTTTGAAACCGCACGTATTCCAATTCGATTTTTTGGGTGACGAATTTTTACCGCAATCAAAGGGGGGCAAGATTCCTGATTTGCTTTTCAGGATTGTTAATAATTCTGAAAAGCAAAAGAAACTGATTATCTATATGAATCCGCCGTATGCAGAAACTGGCGACGGTTTGGGAACGCAAACAAACAAAAAATTCGGTTTTTCACAATTCGATACGCATTTCAAATACAAAGATGATTTGGGTAAGGCATCGCACGAATTTTTCTCTCAATTCTTTTTCCATATTTTGAAAATGATGCCGAATACAAATTTAGCATCTTTTTCGACATTGAAATATGTCAATTCGATAAACTTTCAGAAGTTTCGAAAATCGTTCAGGGCAAAATACAAGGCGGGGTTTATGTGCAGAGCCGAAACGTTTGACAATGTTCAGGGAATGTTTCCAATCGGCTTTCTCATTTGGGGATTATCACAATCACGTTTTCCTAAAAGTATCTCCGTCGATATTCTGAATGACGAAGGTATAAAAATAGAAAAAAAAAGATTTTACAATAACAAAAAGTATATTAACGAATGGATGAATTTGTTTTCTGCAACAGGTCATCCTCTTGGCTTTTTATATGCCAAGGGAATGGATTTTCAGAATAATCAGGGCTTGTGGATTAGTATTGAACAAAAAAAATCCGGCGGATCAAAATTTATATTGAGTGAAAGTAATTGGATTGTGGGCTGCATTTATTTTGCCGTTCGACACGTTTTTAAGCATACCTGGATCAACCACAACGATCAATTTTTATTCCCTAATGATGGCTATAAAAAAGATAGACGCTTTCAAAACGATTGCTTGACATTTGCTTTATTCCACGAAAAGAATAAAATTTCTTCGCAAGACGGTATCAATCACTGGATACCATTCACGAGAAAAGACGTAAAAGGCAAAGACAGTTTTATGTCAATGTTTATGTCCGACTTCTTACAAACACGCGGAAGATTTAGCAAGGAGTCGAACGCTGTATTTGAGGCGGGAAAAGCATTGTGGGCGTATTATCACCAAACGATTAAAGATGACAATGATGCGGCAGTTGACGCTTCACTGTACGATATTCGAGAATACTTTAAGGGGCGAAATGAAAAGGGTAAGATGAAAGCCCGGTCAACGGATGAGCGGTTCAACGAACTTGACAAAGC
>JAITST010000256.1 GCA_031287585.1 Planctomycetaceae bacterium
ATCGCATCAAAATAAGTTAACAAGGATTTAGGGCATTATTTTGTTATGTTACTCGGACACAGCATTTTTTGTGCCATTTAGTTGAAAACAAAATCCCCCACTAAAGTTTACACACCCTTGTGCGAAAAACGAAAAAATAGCATCTTGACAATCCGTTTGCCGGTGCGGATAATGGTTTTATGAAAACAACTCACTTTAACGTTCTTGTTCAGCGTGAAGACGATTGGTACGTTGCCCAATGTGTCGATAACTTTGTCGCCTCGCAAGGTCAAAGTGTCGAAGAAGCTCTCGCTAATCTGAAAGAAGCTCTCGAACTCTATTATGAGAACGAAGAACTGCCTGCCAAACAGTCTTTGACCTTTCTGACTTCCCTGGAGGTTGCCGTTTAATGGGCGAAAAATATCCTTTACTCTTGCCGCGGGAAATTATTCCTGCTCTTCGTAAAATGGGATTCGAGGAAGTTTCACAACGCGGCAGTCATTTGAAATTGCAAAATCAAACCGTCCCCAAAAGAACGGTCATTATCCCATGCACAAAGTCGTTGCACGCGGAACGCTCCGAAGTATCTTGGCACAAGCCGGTATCGAACTCGACGCTTTTCTCGAATTGTTGTAGAATTTTTCTCCGTGCCTCTGTGCGAAATAAATTTTGACAGGATTGACGGGATAAATTGAACCGAAAAGTGATCGACTCTATTGGCAGATTTTATGCTATAATATCCACGAGATAGAACGTAACATTTATTTTGTTTGATACAATGTCGTACATTGAAAATCTATGGGCAGTTGCGGAAGTGTTGTTTCACAATGATTTTCTCGCTTTTAAGCAACTCGTGAACGAATACGAATCGCTTGATAAGTGGTCCTTTATTGAAAAATATCAAGATATAGTGGGGAACGACCGGTATAATTACGATGATTGGACAACTCTTCAATTCTTCTTTTGTTTGCGAACCACAAGGAGTATCTTGGTTGGGTCGATGGGTCAGGCGAGTGCGAAAACGGCGAAATTGCCCAAATGGTCGAATCCATTTTGCAAAAACAGGGAATAGACGGTTTTGGCTGGAATGATGAGGAGTTCTACGGAAAGGACGGTACTTTTTACGGAACAGTTAAATTCAATCAATTACGGCGCGGTGAGCATCCTATTGTCCTTTTTAAGACAATAGATATGATGCTGCAAAAAATTGGTTATCGGATGTTTTTCTTTGACGAAGGGGCGGACAATTATTGGTATTCTGTGTTGCCGCAAAATGTATTTCCCCTCATTTCGTCAATCAAAGAGGACAAGTACTCGATGCTCGGTGTCGATGCTTTGGAATGATTTGAAATAAAAATACAGTCAATCTCGTAAATTCCGTCTAAAAATATTTCCGTAACCTTCCGTTATTCCGCGTATTCCGTAGTTTAAAAAACAATTAAAAGGAGCAATTATGAATATCCGTTTAAGCCGAACCGATTATGCCAAAATAGAAGCTCATGCACGGGCAGGATTGCCGAACGAGGCGTGCGGACTGATTGCGGGAACCGTGAACGGAGATACGAAAACGGTCGAAAAAGTCTATCTGCTGACCAATATCGATGCGAGCCACGAACATTTTTCGATTGACCCGCGGGAACAACTTGCTGCTATCAAAGATATGCGAACGAACGGCTTCAAACCGCTTGGCAATTTTCATTCACATCCGCAGACCCCAGCAAGACCGTCCGAAGAAGACATCCGTCTCGCTCACGATTCGGCGGCAAGTTATCTGATTATCTCTCTTGCCGAATCCGTTTCGGTACTTCGAGCTTTTCACGTTGAAGCCGGGGTTGCTTCCGCTGAAAATATTGATGTGTTCGATTCATAGTTTCGTAATCGTTGAAACGCATGCATCTCGCTTGCCATTGGGCTAACACTGGTTCGGTATGTGCTAGGTGAAGTTAGCATACGTGTTGTATAAACAGTAACCCATTATTTAGTTATCGAACAAATATGTTACAGATAATCCAATCCAATATCCAATCCGATTGCCGAGTGCGTTAATGCTCCGACGCTTACTCTTTCTACTCCGCTTTCCGCGATTGCCCGCACCGTTTTTATATTCACACCGCCGGATGCTTCCAATTCTGACGTTATCGGCTGTCGGGCTTTGTTTCTTATCGTGACTGCTTCACGTAACATTTCTGGTTTCATATTGTCCAGCAACACAATATCTGGCGACGCACTCAATGCGTCAGTCAACTGTTCTAACGTATCAACTTCGATTTCCAATAACGCCGTTTCGTTCAAACCTTTTTCCGTCAGAAACTTTCTTGCAATTTTGACTGCTTCTGATGGCGTGAACCCTGACGTGTTTACAACCTCATCGTTGCCGAACGCCAAATGGTTATCTTTGATTAAAACCGCGTCAAACAAACCTGTCCTGTGATTCGTTCCGCCGCCGCAACGTACCGCGTATTTTTCAAGTGTCCGCCAACCGAGTGTTGTTTTGCGGGTGTCGTAGATTTTCACGTTTGTGCCTGAAATTGTTTCGACATACTGCCGAGTAAGAGTTGCGATACCAGAAAGTTTGCCGAGTAAGTTCAGAACTATACGTTCTGCGGTCAATATCGAACGTATCGAACCGGTGATAAAACCGATTTTCGTATCGCTCTCAACTGCGTAACCTTCATCGCACAACGGATGCCAGCACAAACTTTTGTCAATACATTTCAGTATCGTCGGAACAGCAAGCAAACCGGCAATCACACCGTCCTGCCGAACGCGAATCACCGCCTCGCCGTTCGCGTCAGACGGAATCAACGCTATACTGGTCAAATCGTCACCGCCGCGACGGTCTTCCCACACAGCAATGTCAATCAACCTGAGCAAATCGCCTTCAATATCGCTGTCCCATTCAACCTGACGAAAATCGTGTTTCATATTGGAAAGTTTAGAGTATAGATAATTTTTTTAACCACAGAGGACGCGGAGTTTTGCTGGACGAGACTATAACAAAACGCCCGGTAGAAAAATTATTTGTCATCAATTGTTCTGCCGAGCGGTCATCACTGACAGGATGAATCTTTTAATCACTTAAACTAAATCCATTCTGATTTTACTTACAGACGGAAAAATCAATATCCCGGATAACTTGTCACTCCCATATAACTATCGTAGTACCCGCCGAATGCCGCCGACTGAATCGGTGCTACTGACGCTCCAAAATAACCATAAGGATACGCATTCTTCGCTGGCATACGCATTGCGGTGTCTGTCGGATACGATGGTGTCTTCCACGTTTCTAACAGTTTTGCAAGCGGGTCACTAGAACGTTCTTCGCGCAGACGGTCACGTCTAGCGGCAATTCGTTCACGCAAACCGCCCGAACGACGATGGTCGTCCTTCAACGCGGTCAACAGTAACGCAAGTTCCGTCATCGTAATACCACCGTTGTTCTGAGCAAATTGCGGCTGCTGTTGCAACTGCTGCATCGGATTCACCATCGGGCTGCCGCTTGCGTCGCATGGAACAATCATATAATACGTTTGACCTTGTGTATCTGTCAGCACTTGTTGCGTCAAAATTTTCGGCTGCTGTATTGCGTACTGTTGATTGAACGCGAGTAACGGTGTGAGTGAATTTGAGTTAATCGGCTGATTCAAACTTTGCGGAAGTTGATTGGTCGTAGTCGATACTGTTTGCTCACCCGCGTCGCCATCAGTTGTTTCGTCTGACTTGCCCAACTGCTGCTGAACCGGTGAATACTGTTGTCCGACCAGTGGATTGACTTGTGCCAACATCGCTAGTTGCGGACCCTGCGGAGTCATAACTATCGCAGTCGTGTTAGGCAACGGAGACGGCGCGCGTTCGGTCATCTGAACAAGCATCATCGGCGTTTGACCATTCAAACCAAGCGGCATCATTGACGTACTGACTGGCATTGTCGGCAACGACGCTGCGGTTATCGGAGTTTGTTGCGGGTTCATTGAAACAGATGTTGCCGGCAACTGCTGTGCGGCTTGCGGCATATACTGCATCCCGTAAGGCATCTGATACTGTTGGTACGCCATCATTGGCGGCACTGCGGGCACTCCGTAGTATGCTTGCTGATACGGCATTGGATACGCTTGCGGCATCATACATTGCTGCGGCATTGTGTATTGATACGGCATCATCGCCTGTGCCGCGTTTTGCATTTGCGGAATCATCCCCTGCGGTATCTGATACTGCGGTTGTGCCGGATGACAAAGACGTTTGAGAAAACCCTCACGTTGCGATGGCATCGGCACTACCATACCATTCGGTAACTGGTAAAACTGCGGCATCATAACATTATATTCAGGTGTCGGCGGATAAGGATTCGTCGGTACAGTCAACGCTGTCTGACAACGAGGTCCGTTCTGATTGATAGCACCGCCCGCTTGCAAACTTTGTGCAGGTATTGACGCAATTTTGAAAATCGGTGAACTGAACGACCAAGCCGATGACGAATCTCCGCCAAACATCCCCGCTGGCATAATTTCTGCATCTTCAGAGTCGTTGTCAACCGCACTAACTACGCTCGATTCTTCGTTCGCCGATACTAACGAAATCTCACGACCTTTGATTGGTTTCTTCTTCGCGGAATTGGCGGAATTGGTAGTCGTCTCGAAAACCGACGGAGCATAACCATTATATTGAGGTAACGCCTGCTGTTGCTGCAACTGCTCTAACTGCTGAATTTGTTGCAACTGCTGAAACTGTTCCTGCTGTTGACGTTGGATGGCTTGCTGTTGCGTTACTCGTTCCAAATCAGTATCCTGTTTCGTACCTTGTGTAACAGGGTACAAAACATCGTTGACCGGATAAAACGCTGTCGGATACGGCAACGTATAAGACGGGAACGGAACGTAAGTAGCGACTGACGGCGAAGTAACACCGTAACTGGCGTTAGAACTACCAGTAGTTTTCGGGGTCGGCTTGTATTCAATGGTTTGCGGGATAACCACATGCGGAACCATTTCGTACTGGACATTCGGCGAACCAGCATTCGCAAAAACTCCACTAATCCCAATCGCACAAACGAGGCTAGCCGCCACGTGATTTTGTCTCATAATCTTGGTCATCGTTATCACCTGTAAAAAGCGGTAAAATTCGATACAATGGTAAAATGCAGCAACCTTGCCGGTTACAACGTACAAGTTATTTTGGTCAAGAGTAATGATTAATAGTTACAATCATTATGAAAGTAACAAACAATCCCACCGTTATCATCGAATAAAACATTACAGACAAATCGCTAAACATTCCGGTTTTAATGATTTTCACAATAATAAACTAATTGACTGTAACGAATATAACGATTTACACGGATATTCAGATTGTAAGACTTCCAAATGTCGGGGGGACACTATGGAGGAATATGTAAAGATGTCACGCTTCGCGTCTCGACGTATGGCGGGAAGTTTTTAGAAATTGTCTCAACAATGGAATTATTGTTGGAAAATATAAAAATACCCCCACTGAGTTTTACACACCCCGAACAGGGTGTGTAAAACTTTAGTGGGGGATTTTGTTTTCAACTAAATGGCACAAAAAATGCTGTGTCCGAGTAACATAACAAAATAATGCCCTAAATCCTTGTTAAGTCACCGTAAAACAATAAAACGCTCT
>JAITST010000399.1 GCA_031287585.1 Planctomycetaceae bacterium
GATAGGAATGTATCGCTGGATCGAGCTGCAGCACAATTGAAGTCTTGGGATAAGCAGCGTGAAAAAATATCTTTGCGTGAACGGCATATATTCAATAATAATCGCAAATACGTGGAATATATCGAGGGATCCGACCCAGAGGAATTCAAAAAACGCCAACAAGAATGGAAAGAAATGCAACGAAAAGTTAAAATGTAGGTATTTGCGTCCTTGCCCAAGAATTTTGAAACGCTCAAGAATTGCCGGATTCGGACACGAATTCGGGAGCAATTTTCGATAACGTGAGACGAAAAATGTAACAACAAGCGGTGGACAGCTAAAATTGGACTCGGAATTTGGTTGCGTTCTAAACTTATTGTCTTGACACCAGTCCTCAAAATGCTTATACTGTTTTAGTTGAGTTTAGTACGTTATCAAGGAGTTTAGCAAGATGGTTTGAGTTGCGTTAAGGTGTCCGTTTTGCGGAAGTACAAATGTTGGAAAAAATGGTACGAACAACGGGAAGCAAAGATATATTTGTAAAAATCCAAAATGTCAGTATCAGACCTTTTACGCAGAATACACCTATAACGCGTGCAAGCCCGATGTGAAATCCGACATACACCGACAACCGTCGACGGCTCATGTATCACGGCAATCTCCCACGATACCGGCAAGGCGGTTGCGTTCTGGTTTGGGACGCGGGAACACGGCAATCTTGACAAGTTACTGGCATTGCTTTCGCCGCTTGAAATCGGCAAAGTTTATACGGACGGTAACTATGCTTACTACGAGCGTTTTGATTCGGAGATATAGGTTGTGTCGAAACAAAACACGCATCAGATCGAGCGTAAACATTTATCGTTGCGGACTTGGTGCAACCGATTGGTGATAAAAGGGATTCGGTTTTCGAAGACGGAACAGATGCATAAAATCTGCGTAGGAATCGTCATCAACTTCTGGTGTTTCGGATGGAATTGGATAATTCAATGATTTTAGAACGCGACCAAATTCCATATACTAAAAAATGTTGATGTGGTGACGTTGTGAGGTATAACCCAACGTGTCGGTTTCATCAATGAGGTACCTGCCCGTGTTCCTCAAATAATACTAAAAATCCCATCTAGACAATTTTTGTTTATTCTGGTACAATTCTGGTTCGGTTCGTTTGTTGCGGACTTATTAACTTACTCAATTCAGGAATATAAATTAAGGTGGAAACTGTTTCTGTTGCTCTTATTGGTTTGGGAACTATTGGTACTGGTGTTGCAAAAATTTTGTTGGAACACTCTGACGTGCTTGTTAGCGCGGCGGGTCGGCAGGTTGTGCTTGCTAAAATTTGTGATAAGGATATAACTACCAATCGCGGTATCACGTTGCCGTCGGAAATCATGACTACCGACATTGATTCGGTCGCAAATGACAAGTCGATTTCGGTTGTCATCGAGTTGATTGGCGGCTTGGAACCGGCTCGGACATTTGTTCTCAAAATGTTGCGTGCGGGTAAAAATGTGATTACCGCGAACAAGGCGTTGATCGCTCAACACGGTCAGGAACTCTTCGATACGGCTCGCGGTTGCGGACGAACGATTGCGTTTGAGGCGGCGGTTTGCGGCGGGATTCCGATTCTCGGTACGCTAATGACATCGTTACAAGCAAACCGTGTCAAGTCAATTCACGCGATTGTTAACGGTACGTGTAACTTCATCCTGTCGCAGATGGAGGAGAACGGCACAAATTATAATGACGCGGTGAAGGAAGCACAGCGGCTCGGTTACGCGGAGGCGAATCCGGCGATGGATGTTGACGGAACGGACTCGGTACAGAAATTGACGATTCTCTCGCAACTCGCGTTTGGTATGACGGTCGATTGGAAATCGATTCCGCGAACGGGAATCGAGGCGGTTGACGCGATTGATTTTCGTTACGCACGGGAACTTGGATACAAGATTAAGTTGTTGGCGGTTGCCGATGCTTCATCGAACGATATCGAGTTGCACGTGTCGCCAACACTGGTTCGTAAAACCGACCCGTTATCGCGTGTTAGTGACGCGTTCAACGCGGTACGTGTTATCGGCGATTGCGTAGGACCGGTTTTCTTTCACGGACTAGGAGCGGGACGTATGCCAACCGCGTCGGCGATTGTCGGTGACCTAATTGATACTGTACTGGGTAGAACGGCGATAACAGCCGGCGCGTTGCAACTTTGGAACGAGAATAAACGTGAAGCAAAACGTAAAGACCCGAATGAGTTTTACGGAAAGTCGTACTTGCGAATGTTGGTGGACGACCAGCCGGGAGTTGTACACAACATATCGGGTGTACTGGGTAAACATAAAATTTCAATTGCGTCAATGATTCAACACGAAACGACGGAACCAAAACAAAACGGTAAACCGCCGGTATTCCTAATAATCGCAACGCACAAATCACGTGAAGGCGATATGCTCGAAGCGATAAACGAAATGGAAAATATATCAAGCGTACACGGGAAAGTGGTGAGGATGAGAGTGTTGGATTAGATACAGTTTCCGTCGGTTAAAACCGGCGGTAATACACATCGTAACAGTTATGGTCAACGGTGTACGGCGTTGCCCCACGTTGGAAGGTGACTTACCTAAAATGCAACCGACAATTTTTAACGTTCACACAATAATACTCGGTAGCGGTGCTGCCGGACTTAATGCCGCACTTCAATTGCAACGCCGCGGCATTACCGACCTGTTGATTCTCACCGAAGGTCTCACGTTTGGTACTTCCATCAACGCTGGAAGTGACAAACAGACTTACTACAAACTCAATCTATACGGCGACGGACGCGACTCGGTTCGCGATGTCGCGGAAACGTTATTCAATGGCGGCGCGGCGGACGGCGATACCGCGATGGTTGAAGCGGCGTTGTCTGCCCGCGCGTTTTATAACTTACTTGAACTTGGTGTACAGTTTCCGCAAGATGCTTACGGTCAGTTTCCGGGTTACAAAACCGACCACGACCCGCGTCAGCGTGCTACATCTATCGGTCCTTATACCTCACGCGAAATGTGTCACACGTTAATCGCCGAAGTCAAACGTTTACAAATTCACATAAGCGAACACCGTATCGCAGTACGATTGCTAACTGTCCCAACAAACGAAAACAAACAACGTATCGCGGGCGTGTTTTGTATCAACATCGATAACCCACTCGAAACGTGTCTCGAATTTTATCTCTGTGAGAATCTCATTTTCGCAACCGGCGGACTTGGCGGTTTGTATCGTGACAGCGTCTATCCGAGAAAACACACCGGCGGTATCGGTCTGGCAATGGAAATCGGCGCACGATGTCAAAACCTCGCCGAATCGCAGTTCGGACTGGCATCAACCGCGTTTCGTTGGAACGTCTCCGGCTCGTATATGCAAGTCATGCCGCGTTTCATCTCGACCGACATCAACGGCAACGACGAACGTGAATTTCTCGACACGTACTACAACCAGCCGTCCGAAAAATTAAACGACGTTTTCCTCAAAGGTTATCAGTGGCCATTTGACGCAGGAAAAATTTGTGGGTCGTCGTTAGTTGATTTGTTAGTGTATCGTGAGACAGTCGAATGTAACCGCCGCGTGTTTCTCGACTACCGAACCAACTCGCCGCAATTCGACATCAGGACACTGCCAAACGAGCCGCGTAAATATCTCGAACAATGCGAAGCAACGCACGGCACGCCAATTGACCGTTTGGAAAAAATGAATCCGCAAGCAATAAAACTATACAAAACAAACGGCATCGACTTACACAACAACCGCCTTGAAATCGCCCTTTGCATTCAACACAACAACGGCGGCGTGTCGGTAAATCGCTACTGGGAATCTGTCAACATTCAACATCTGTTCGCGGTTGGTGAGGTAGCCGGTACACACGGTATAACACGTCCGGGCGGGGCAGCGTTGAACGCTGGTCAGGTAGGCGGATTCCGTGTAGCGGAGTGGATTGCCGCGAAGTACAATGAAAAAACGTTAGACAGTAAAGTTGCAATCAAAGCCGCAGAGCAGTTGAAAGAACAACTGATGAACGGTGCGATAGATAACATAGAAGATGAACGCGGCGAGTTTCAGGCAAGAATGAGTGAGAACGTTGGAGCAATAGTTTTTCCAGATAAGTTGTCCGGCGCGGTAGAAGAAACACGTAAACAATTGAGACGGCTATCGAACGAAAAAAAAATCGCAACAAGTTCAAAACATCTGGCAGAATCCCTGCGAACCCGTACATTAGTTTACGCGGCATACGTTTACACAAACGCGATTACGGAAAATGTAGAGGCGGGGTCACGTGGTTCGAGAATAGTGGTAGAAGAAACGGGCAACCAAATTCACCCGAAGTTGGAGATACGTTACAAACCGGAACAGGAACAATACCGCAATATAATTAAAGAAACCCAACCGCCGGAAACTCATATTAAACGTTCACCAAGACCGTTACCAGTGAGCGGGGAATGGTTTGAAAAAGTATGGGCAAATTTTCAAGATTGGAAACATTTGGATTAGGCGGTAGTTGAAAACTGAATACGAGTATGCTGCACTATCTTTCTTTTTTTCTCTAACAAACAAAATATGACCATGACTGAATCAAACGGAAATTTTCTTAGCCGGATATTACGGATGGTGAAAAGCACAAGTGAGCCGAAGCCGACAAAAAAAGCGGTGAAAAAACTTGCGAAAAAACGGCAAAAAAGAAAATAAAAAAGCGTGGCTTTTAGCCGGTAGAACGAAAAACGGACGGAATAATTCGATATGATTTTTACGTTAAAAACGTGAGAGATATTTGTACGGTCGTAGATACGTTATATGCAACGTATCCGCAAATACGAGTACATTTCAATATCCGTTTTATCTTGAACAACTCCATTACACCCCGCCCCAGCGTTTTCTCAAATACCAATCCAGCGTGTACAGTCCTACTAACAGAAACAACATCAGACTTGTATCGTATAGTGAGCGTTTTGTTTCTCTGGTTTCTACCAATTTAGCGGATTTTTTTTCCAGTTCTTTTAATAGATCGTTTAGTTGTTCGGGGGCTACTGTGTGACCATCGCTTGTTGCGGCTATATTTTCTAACAGGTTTGGATACGCGATTGGGTTGTCCAATTCCATATTTTGGTTGAACACAAAAAACCTTGCGGCGGCTTCACGCCACTTTATCTCTTCACCATTCGGCTCGCGTTCCGTTGCCCTGACCTTTATCATGTAGTCACCCGGTTGTTCTGTCGAACGTATCGTACCGCTCACTCCGCCTTCAATATCTAACAACGGAATCTTCTCCGTTTTGCCGTCCGGCTTTACCAGTTCCGCTTCCGCGCGTATCGGGATAATCACGTCCGCTAACGTTGACTTCATAAAAACCTGAAACGCAATCTGTTCACCCGGATACACACGTGTCTTATCAATCTTTATCCAACAATCCTGTCCCGCCGAATCGTCCATCTTCGCGAGCCACAAAATTATCTGCCGCCAAAACCGTTTCTGCCTGTCGCGAAAACCGTGCATCGCCCATCGCCACGTCGAATCGCCCGCAAACGCGATAACTCGCCCCTCGCCGAAAAGTTGCGTGACAAGTATCGGAAATTCTTGCGGCGGTGTTGATTGTGCGAGAACTGTTGCACCCGGTTTTAACCGTCCGAACCGAACCGCGTCACGTAACGCTGGCAATTCACGCCACGCCGCGTCGTTATCATTACGATTCGGCTCAATCTGCATCACCGGGTGACCAACACCGCGTTCACTAGGTAACATCACAACGTCACCGCTCAAACGATTCGCATTCTGTAACGGCTCATCGAGCGACTGTCTATCGAGCGGACTCATCACAATCGGAATCGCGGAATCAAGCGGCGTATCGTAGTAACCGCCCGCACCGAATGAGTGATTACCGCCGAGCATCAACAGTCCGCAACCGCCGCGTACCAACTTCGCTAACTCCTGCAACTCTTCCTTCTTGAACGCTGTCGCGTCAATGTCGTCAACAACGAACACGTTGTACTTTTCAGGAGTGATAATGTCGTCAACAAGTGACACTCGTTGACGTGTCATATCATCGAGTAACGCACTCAACGGACGGTTTGTCTTTCGGCTCTCGCGGCGTGCCTGTTCAATCCGAAAGCGGTGAAAGGAAACTTGTATATCGTGCGACGCGTCGAGTGCTTCTTTGATGAACCGATGTTCGTTTCGCAAGTCGCCTTGCAAGTACATCACACGAAGCCCGCCGTCGATTACGCGAACGAATCCGGTCATCGAGTTGTTCGTCGCGATGAGTTCCTTCGCTTGCTGCGGCACGTCAATAACGTACTTGAACAAACCGACATTCGGCGGCTGATACGATAAATTGACTTTTAGCAACTGCCCTTCTTCACGGCAAACAACTTCCGTTGCCGCGACTTGCCGCAACTTTCCATTCTCGTCTTCAAACAAAAGTTGTACCGGAATCGGTTGGTTCATATAGCCGGTTACGCGAATCGTCCCCGATACGTGAAAATCGTTTTTGACAAACACGCGGTCGTTCGCGAGTAAGTCCGTTACCGCGACATCCTGCACGTCACCGCTCCTGCCGCGTCCTAACAAAACGGGATAAATCGGTACGAGCGAATCGCGATAACGCAGCGCGGTATCCTGCGGCAACATATCATGAGGCGGTCGGCTGCGTTGCGTACCGTCGGTTAGCAGAATTGTTCCGAGAATACGATTACCGCGTGAACGTATCAAAACTTGTTCGAGCGAGTAACCGAGAGCAGTTTCCTGACCGGCTGGCTTGTCGGGAACGCCTTCGATTTTACCTGCGGCAACGGTTAGCGGAATCGGCGACTTGTCGAACGCGAACGCATTAACTTCGACGTTTTTCTGTAACTTCTGTAAAGTCTCGCGTGCCTCGTTCAGCGATTGTATAGCAGTATCGTAACGGCTCTTGCCGCCTGCTTCGTCGGAGATTGTCATACTTTCGGACGTGTCGAGTAAGATATGTAACGAAGATGATAAACGTTGCGATTCCGTATAAATCAAAGTGGGACGCAACATAGCAAACGTCAATACTAACAGCAACACTAACCGAATAAAAATCAAAATCCGCCGCTGCCGACCGGTAAACCCGCTGCCGCGAAATACACACACCACAGCCCCCATCAAGAGCAACAGCGCAGCCGTAGCAAAAGCGTTTTCAAGGACAGGATAAAACGTCAGGTACGGCATTGGTTGAGCGTGGGCTGGTTGAAATAAATGTTGGGAAGTAGCGTATTACACATTCATTCAATCTAACCAAAATGTTATTGGTTGTCAAGACAACGGTAAAATTTGGTACATCATTTTAAAATTAAACCTGACGAATGAAAACCGTTTGTGTCGTGATGTAACTGTAACCAAAAATGTTGGTTATGATTATTAAACGTTACGACGAATCATTACCCCCGAAAGGGCGAATGAAAATATCAGTGAACACTTAAAACATCAGAGAATCGCGGCAACATCGCGGTTGTGATCAGTTTTCAACCGTGACAAGTATATGCAACGAATGCCGCGTTAAAACGTTGCCCGCATGTTCATAAAGAAATTCCCGTTTCTCATTTTAGAACGGTACTGTTCACTTGCTCCGTCTGTAAAAATCGGTTGTCCATATCCAAGCGTTGCAGAAAGATGTTTTCCTAATGTCAACAATGTTCCGATACCGGCACTTGCTAAGTTGTCGTAACTACTAGAACCGGCGGGATACGTTCGGTAAAAAACACCGCCGTTGTCAATGAATAGAAAAATGTCGGCACGATAACCTTCACAAAATTCTCGTTTTAAGTTCCGTTTGCTAAAAATAGGGTCGTGAGAATTACATTCGTCTAAATTACGGCAGTGCAATCCACAGTGCTTGCATTTCACCGACTCGTCGTTATCACGATTACGCTCGTCTAAACTCCGACGGTATAATCTGCCATTGTCGCAAAGATTATACCGCATCTCAGCCGTCAACAAAAAACCGGAATCACCGTTCAAAAGTCCTTCATCGTGTCCGCGAACAGTTGCCTGTCCGCCAACTTGAAACTGCTGACTCTGCGGAATGTCCGTCAAAGCCGCACTGCCGCTGACACGTGCAATAAACGTTAGTTTTTTATTCGGATACCAAACTTTCATTAGGTTCGCCTTAATGAGGGCAAAGTCATTGTATGAATAGGAATTGGTGTAACTGTCTAAAATACCCGCATTGCCCGCGACGATATTGAGACCGGTAATCAATGTGGACATTTTGCCGCGATGCGTCCATTCAAGTCCCGTATCGAATAGCGTATGTTTCTCACCGTAATTCAACGCCGTATCAAAAAAGGTTTCCGATTCGTACAACTCCGTATGAAAAAGTAAGTCCAGCCGACGGTTTGGCTTGTTCACAAGAATCTGCCGAAAACCAGGACGCAGTTGTTCCGATGTTCCGTGAATGTTCAGCACGGCAAAGGGACCATTAATCGTTTGCGGCGTACCGTAGTAATACGATATATCGAAAAATAAACCGTGAGTGTTGATAGGCAAATCACCGGACAAAGATAACGCTGACGTTCCTTCCGTTTCATCGTATGAAACAAAAAAAGATTCGTCTGCGCCTAGTAAATCAACCAAGTTCAGGTACACCCCGTTACGGATTCTGCCGGACGACTCCCGCCCGCTGTTGTCTAAATAGTATCCGCTACTTACAGATTTCGGAAGAATTTGTGTTAGTTTCAGCGTTGTTGTTCCCGGTTCGTCTCCGGCGGCAAGTTCGGCGGTGAGTTGACTGCGAAATGTTCGGTTGTACCGCAATAATTCGTCTTCCAGTTGTTTCAGGTTTACGGACTGTTCACCGTGAAAACGGAATTGTTTGTCAACAAAGTGTTTGCTGAACAAACGATAGGTTTCGTTTAACCCGTTGTGTAGAGGTGCCGATGGATGAGATTTTATCGTTAAATCAGTTTCAGAGATTTTCCCTTCAATGATTTCTACAGTAATCGAACCGTCCACAACTTCCTGCACTGGCAAGCCAGCCCTTCCCAGTATTTTTTTTGTATCATACAGAGCATCAATTTCTGATACCATTACATACAAGTCGTAAATCGACACCGCATACATTGACTTGTATTTTGCAACGATTGCCTCCAATTCGTTCATCGAAACAGCAACCGGCATCGGTTTGAACACAACATTGTTCAGTTTGAATATTTTGTTTTGCGATTTACCGTCTGGACTGACGGGCGGTTGTTGCGGCGACGTAATCTGTACACCGGACTGTTCTGTTACCGCCTGCTGAATCCGCTGCTCAATTTTATAACGGTCGTAAATCTGCTCCCGATGTACGCTCTCCGCTGCCGTTGGGTCTTGCGCCAAAAGACTATTTAACGGAAACAGACAAAAAAATAAGCAAGTAAAAAAACGTTTCATTGTACAAGGTAGGGTTAATACCGACAACACCATTGAAGCCGTCTTCGCTTCTCATAATGTGTCGGCATTTTCTTGTTTTCAACTATGTAAAAAACAAATACTGTTATGCTTTTTGTAATAGTACATTAACGTATAATCAGGTGGAAACAGCAAGCGTATTTTCCGCTTGTTCCGAATCAGTATTTTCTTCCGCGTTACCGTATTTTTCCTCATCGTTTTCATCGTGAATTGGTTGAATAATCGGACGATTTTCGTCATTGTTTTGCATTGGTTGGAATAGCAAGCGGTAGTACCATGTGAATGTGTTCAGCACGTTACTTTCCATCGGCGGCTTGACGGATAACAAGCGGACGATTTTATCGGCGCCGTTAATACTATGCCGCACGTCAGCCAGCGAATTTTCAAACGCGGAATCTGCACCATCAAAGTAACCGTTCAGAAGAAGATTATGATTGAACGCTGACAAAACACGCAACGAATCATTATTGAGTATTAAACCGGAGCGGTTCATATCCAAATCATAATTCCCGTCCAGTGACCAAACGTGGAAGTCCGCACCGTTCCTGTCTTTGGAAACAGCGTCAATAATTGTCGAGACACCATTCACATTGTAATTTGCCTGAACACCGACATACGAATTCCTCACGTATAGTGAGCCGATGGATTGCGAATAAACAGATGTATAATCGGCTTTCGTATCAAGTATCGTAAAACTGCCGTTTGGTGTTTGTGAAACGATGTTGTTCACAATGAAATAATTTGCAATATCACTCGCATCTGTTCTATTGTTACCGAATACAGTAATGGCAGCCCCATCGCCCGCATTGATATTGTCGATTATCAATCCCCATACGGCAAATTTATATTCGTTTCCGTCTGAAATTGTTATAGAATTCAAATTAATGTTACTGGTGTTGGTTCCATTAAAATAAATACTGCCGCTTGCTTTCAAGTCGGTTGTACCACCGTCGAATTGATTGATACGCAGATAGTCGTCCGCTGTTCCGATGTCACCGTCGGTTGCATTGAGAATAATGTTTTTTCCACCGATAACTGCTCCGACAATGATATTAAAATCATTGACAAATGATGCCGCAATCAAGTTGACGGTTCCTTCCAACGAACTGATTTCACGCAGATTGGCAGCGTTACCGTTGAAGTCGATATACACGCCATCTTTACCACGCGCAACAATTCCGGCGGTTCCGGTCAATGACAATTTCAACAGATTAGCATCAACAAAATTTCCTTCGGCATCTCTAATAATTTTTCCGGCAAGGTATCCGCCTGCTGCTTCCAACACGGCATTTTTCGCCTGTATCGCGGTTTTGGAATAATCAACAGCCGCGATGTTACCGTCTGTTTTCAACCGAAGTTCTTCTGTTCCTTTATTATCACCGTTGATACCGCTGATAATTCCTGCTCCGATTGAGTTATCAATCACAATGTCCCCTTGCGAACCGATATTTGTCCAGCCATTTTTAGATGTCGTCTTCAATGT
>JAITST010000448.1 GCA_031287585.1 Planctomycetaceae bacterium
GCGAATGTCCGAGTTGTTTGCCGATGGTCGCGGCAAGAAGCCGCCAGCGGAAAACGCTGCTGACATCGCGGATTTGTTACAAGAAGTTGGTCGTCTCACAATGGAGAATGACTACTTACACAATAATAATTGGAGAGTGTTGACATAAAGACAGCAAGTGTTATACCATCGCTTATAGCGTTATTCTAACTCATTCACGGAAGTTGTCAAGTCAATGGATTGCAAGCACTGTCATTCGGAGCATTTTCACAAGAGCGGTTTCACACACGGCAAACAACGCTACAAATGCAAAGACAGCGGGCATCATTTTGTCGTCGGCGATGACCGCACCAACGGCAAAATGAGCGGCACAAAAGCCCTGTGCGTCGTTCTTTATTCTCTTGCCAAAGCGTCCTACACGATGCTCGGCAAAGTGTTCGACCGTGACCGCTCGCTGATTTCCGTTGCCCTGAAAAATAATACTGCGTGAAGCCGGTTTGAACACGCCGGAGCCGGAGATTTCCGAGGACATTCAGGAAATCGAGTTTGATGAGATGTGGCATTTCATAAAAAAAAGACAACAAACTTTGGGTCATCAAAGCGTTTTACCGTTGTAGCCAGCGAACAGCCGAATGGGTTCTCGGTGGTCGCCAAAAAACAACACGGCTGCAACGTTCCGGCGATTGTACGCTCAAGTGAAACACCTGAAAGATGCGGTGTTTTACACGGATAATTGGAACGCGTTTGGCAAGGTTTTGCCTTCGGAGCGGCACGTTGTTGGCAAGAGCGGAACGGTGATGATTGAGCGTAACAATGGAAATACGCGGCATCATTTGGGGCGTTCGAAGGTTGTGTCAAAGAGTCCACTGATGGTCGATTTGACGTTACGCTTATGGAACGCTTTGACAATGCCCGAAGTGTTCAAGCAGTACCAACAGGAATTTATGGCTATCTTTAAGTGACACTCTCTTATTTTGCTTACAGATTGATACCGCTGCCCAAAATTCGTCGGCGGAGTATTACCTACACCATCGGAAACGGCTCTGCAATCTGTTCGTAGTTGTCTATTGATTGTGTGTTACCGGATTTAGACTGGGTACAGTTCATTGTTATAATCGGCTTGTGTTTTGTTATGTAGAGGTTGGCTACTTGCTTTTTTCTTTCGCACTTGGTTGCGTGTCCTAGTAAGTAGTGTCCGCATAGTGTGTAGATTGCGGATTCAACTAAGTAACGTGCTACCAGTTCTACGTATGCTCCGCTTTTTGTTTTTGCGTATTCTACCGCACTGACTATCTCCTCACGGGCAGCGACTAAGTCTTTCTTCAACGCTTCCAACTGTTCGTCCTGATACGTTTTCTTTTCAAACTCTTCCACGTATCCCGCGAAGACACCGCTTGTTACTCCGCGTATCGCCGCTACTACCTGCAACTGGCTTGTACCCTCGTAAATCGTTGTTATTCTTGCGTCACGCAGATAACGTTCCGCCGGATAATCTTTCAAGTAACCGCTGCCGCCAAGCACTTGCACACACTTGCCCGCTACTTCAATACTCGTTTCGCCGGAGTAAAGTTTACTCATCGGCGTTAGCATAGCGTTAAGTCGTTTGTATGTCCTGCTGCGTTGTTTGAAATCTTTCTTCTCCGCTTCACCTAATGCATCCTGATTACGTTCCAACAGACGATTAACGTTGTTTTCCAAATCACAAACACGCGCGGTTTCATACGTCAACGCACGAACGGCTTCGATTTTAATCTTCATATCGACAACCATATCCGCAACCGGTGCCAGACGCTCAATTGGTGCGCCGAACTGTTCCCGCGTGTGAGCGTAAATCCGTGCCAGTCGGTACGCCGCTTCCGCTACTCCCAATCCTTGTGCCGCGATTCCCAGCCGCGCCCCGTTCATCAACGCCAACACATAAGTTATCAAACCGCGTTGTCTCTCACCAATCAACTTCGCGGGCGTGTTCTCGAATACGAGTTCGCACGTCGGGCTGCCGTGAATACCTAATTTCTTCTCCAACGCACGAACTTTCACCGTCGGTCCTCGTTCACATATCAACAAACTCAAACCGCGTCCGTCTGATATTTCGTGTTCTGTTCTCGCGAGAACCAACAGAATTTCACCACAACCGTTTGTAATGAAACGTTTCACACCGTTGAGATACCAGTTGCCGTTTGCGTCTTGGTCAGCACGTAGTTTGACCGCCTGCAAGTCGCTGCCAGCGTCCGGTTCGGTCAACACCATCGCACCGGTAACTTCGCCGCGAGAGAAACGGGGTAACGTGTCGTCTTTGATTTCATCGCTTGCGAACGCATAAATCGTGTCGGCGATTCCTTGCAGACCGAACATATTCATAAACGAACAATCGCCGCGTGCTACCATTTCCGTAGCCATCGTGTAAATCAGAATTGGACAGTTCAGACCACCATACTTTCGCGGTATCGTGAAGCCCATCATATCGGCTTGCGTGAGCCGGTCAATGTTTTTCTGTACAAGCGGATGATACGTGACCGTACCGTTTTCGGCGTTGTGCGTGTTGCCCTCCGCATCGACTTGCTCCGCACTCGGTGCGAGCGTTTCGGCAGCGATTTCACCGCAGATAGTCAGTATCCGGCGGTAGTTATCAATCATATCATCAAGCGACTCCGGCACATAATCGGCATTGCCATTGGGCGTTTCGCGTTCTTGAATTTCCGCTATTTCGTGAAGGTTGAAGTAATCGAAAAGGAATTGGATGTCGTTGTTGTCAATGAAAAAATTTGGCACGGTAAACTCCTGATGGTTGGATAAGGTGAAACAAAAATGTACTCATAAAGTATAACCACCCACGTCCCTATATGCAACGTGAACAGCATCATAGAATCATAACCGATGAAACGTAATCGGTCAAGCGGTTGGGTGTTTTTTATAAAAGACTTATTAGACTTGTTCGGAAACGTGAGAATAGAGGAAATAAGTGTTTTGGATAAACAGAATATCCCGCATTTTACGCATATTTAACATCGTGAATTTTGGGAAAGTGCAGTTGGAAAGTGCAGATAATATTCATTTACGTTTGATTTCATGATGTACAACATTGACTGTATTTGAACAAACAATATTGTCTTGAACTAGTTCTGCCTTCAGCACGCCTTGTTTAGCCGCTTTCGATAGTTTAAGTCCTTCTTCACTTTCATAATACATTATGAAAGTCCCGCCGTTAATTCCAAAAGTATAATCCAAAAGGTATCTGACATCTAGCGATTCTGTATATTTGTTACTAGCATCGTCCGTAATCGAATGAAAATTATAAACTCCCACATCACCAGAATCGGTATTTGTAAATCTGATGTCATAATTTCCCAGACGGTCTTCAAGCCATTCCACGTGAACACTATATTCCTCCAAACCATCGGTATCAGTGATTACCAATATGTACACGTTAGCAAGTATTGGCTTGGCAAGGGATTGTTTTCTTTTACAATTTTGTAAAATAGAAATAGTTTTTTTTGACGTAATTCTTAAAATACCATCAGGGGAAGTAGATTTAACCAGTAACTCTAATGTTCCTATTGAGGTATCCACTCGTTTGTTAAATTTCATGTGTTCATAATAACATAACACACCGTAACACAAAATAATTGTACACACAAAGATTATTGTCAAGACAATAATTTCATTCTTTTTACTTTTTGAAAAATCTATAAATCTCATTTGTAAATTATCTCTGAAAACTAAATTTGGGTTCAAAATTCATTCAATTACGGTCACGTACACAAATGTATTATGAATAATTGTTATATTTCAATTTTTGCAAATTTTGTAACTCATTATCATCCAAAGGCTTATACGCAAATACCGTGGCGTTTGAAATGGAGCGTTTACAACATTATTTTTGTTAATGTGACGAAACCCTGTTTTTCAAGTTTCCACTTTTGGGGCAACAAATTTATTGTTGCCCCAAAATAAATAACTGATAAATTCAGTCGGCTCAAGTCCCATAACTTGCGATGTGAAATCTAATTTTGCAGAAGTACAGTTATATACCTTTTCAGTTAAAAATTGTCCGTTTTATAAAACGATAAACCTTGTTTTCAGTAGGCAAACAGGGGATGTATCGCAATTTTCAAGCGCAACAGGTATATACCCATTAAAAACCTACTCTGCAATACAATTTGGCAAAAAACTCTTGAATAAATAATTAGCCAATGACAAATTAGAGCATTTTGTCACCTTGCTCCCCATTCCCAGCTCGCCTTAATGCCTTTTGAAGGCAAGGTAAAATATTGTTGGGGACATTTTCTATTTTTGATTCATCACCTAAATCGCAACTATACCATTCACTGCGCTGTACATAATTTTTACGAGTGTATCTAAAACAACAAGGAACTGTTTGGCATTCTTTAAATTGAATATTAATCCAAATCATAATACCCGAATTCATATCTGAAGTTGCCATGTTTTTTACCAAATTGTTTAATTTCTCTCGAATAACATCCGTATCTGGCGTAATCCCTCCCATAGCGAGTTGAGTAACTACCTCATCAGTAAACGCTTTTGCCCCCAGCAGTGCCGCATTTCCGAGTGAGGCAATATCAATAAGTGTCGCGATAAGTACTGTATTATCAAATGATTTGAAATCTGCATTCAGGGCACCTGGATGTCCACGTGTGTTAGACATAACTCCAGACTCTGCAATGGTTATTTCGGATATATTACCCAAAACAGTACATTTGTCAGGGCAAATCTCAAAAAGACCTAATTTATCAACATATATTGTAACCGTATCTTTTACGTATCTAAAGAGATTTGTATCTTTCCCTTTAAACCCAATCGGGTCTTCACTACACCATCTACCCACATTGGCATCATACCATCGGTTTATATTCCACTGTAAATCGCTAACGTTATCCCTCATCTTACCTGTGTACGCAAATATTACATCATCAGTATTTTCAGACAATAGTTTTCCGAAAGCATTGTATTCCAGATGGGACACAGAACCGTCTATACTAACAACATCACGTACACTGTTTAGATGGTCGCCTAACGTCCAGTTATCATTATCACACAATAACTCATCTTGGTTTGTTCCCCAAAGATATTGATGAGTTGGTTTGTTGTTTTCCAGTTGCAGAACGACTTGGTATTTGTCGTGGATAAAAACTGTTTCATTTTTATCTTGCTTACGTTTTACTAATCTGTTCAAATAATCGTAAACGTACTCTACCGTCTCTGTTGGTGTTTCTACCTTGACTAGACGATTACGATTATCCCATGTGTAAGCGAAAGTGTTTACCTTGCCGTGCTTAATTTCGGTTATGCGTCCCAATAAATCCCAATTGTAATCAGTCTTGACTACTTCTTTACCGTTTGCAAAACGGTTTAGCGTTTTACGTTCGCCGAAATTGTTGTAAGCGATTGTTACTTGCTCAATCGCGTTATGCGCGTATTTTACAACTCGCTTTTCGCCGACAGGTTGTAGTTTTTTTGCGTCAACAGGAACTTGTATTTTTGTTACTAAGTTACCCGCGTTGTCAAAATAATTTTCGGTTGC
>JAITST010000526.1 GCA_031287585.1 Planctomycetaceae bacterium
AACAGACCGCCTTCAAGTTCAACCATCGGTGCTAACTTTTCAAGTTCGCGGAGTTCGTCGTCAGTCGCCTTTTGCCGAAACGCGGACGACGGTTGGTTATTCACACTATTCACGTTACCAACATTGTTATTCGATGACGGTTCAAAACTGGAAGCGTATTGAGCGTTGATTTCGGCACGCGACAAACCGGCAACGGTTTGCGGTTGAGACGATTGATTATTTTGCGAAACGGTTGCCGGAATGTTAGCCCGAACAACTGTCGTTTCAAAGTCCGGTTTTGTTACGCTTGATACTGGCAGCGGTGCAACGTTATTTTGTTGAGCGTCAACACGCGCACCTAGGCGAAACGGATTTGTGATTTGCGGAACACGAAACTCATAATACAGGTCGCCAAGAATACGTGTACCAAGTTTGTTATCAAGCCATGTAACAAACGGACTACCTCCAAAGAGCAGCAGAGCAACCGCCGTGAACAGCAGCCAGACAATTCCTTTCGTGAACGTCATAGTTGATTTGGATTCGTTGTGTTATGAAAAAGTTGTTAGTAATTTGAGACAACCTAACAACTATCTATACTTATCCCGATACTTCGCACTCGCCCGATTCATAAACTCCCGTTCTTCGTGCGTCAAACTTCCTTCACCGTGTTCGCTACATTTTTTTAGGATTTCGTCAACACGTTTAGTTATCTCGTCCGCGGTATCGTTATCGTTGTCATCATCTATTTCATACGAATAGACTTTGAATTGTTGTTTCTTCCGATACTTTTGTTGTTTGCGTTTAAGCAACAGATTCATAACATAATCATACGGATACGTTATGAATCCAAGATTCATTCGCGAGTACGCATAGATCAACGCAAATGCCGCGCCGCCGAGATGTGCGGTGAACGCGGTGTTACCCATACGACCCACTGCGCCAAATATATCTGTTCCGACAAGTATCGCACCTATCAACCAAGCCGGAACCGGAAATATTCCCCAGACCAACAACACTTGATACGGATAATACAATACGAACAAAACAACAACCGCGGTGACAGCACCAGACGCACCGAGCATAAAAAATCCCTCGCCGTCGATGAGTTTTGAAATCATAAAAACAAGACTACTGAATACTACCGCGACCAGATAAAACCGCAAAAACTCCCAACGTCTCAGTGCATCTTCAACCGCGTAACCAAGACAGAACAACACCAACATATTACCCAAAATATGCCATAAACTAAAAGGGCTGTGAGCAAAGCCGCAAGTCAAAAAACGATACCACTGAAGCGGGTCAGTAATACAGTCACTTCGTAACGACATCACTTCCGTAAGCCAGTGCTTCGGGAAAAGCAAAGCATCAACGAGCCACAAGAAAACGTTAAGTATAATCACCAACGTAACAATCTGCCAACTACCAATCCCGCCGTCGCGACCGCCAGTGCCGTAGCCGCCAAATTTGCCCTCGCGATAGTAATCTCTGTCGTAAAAACCCATATTTGTATGTTTTGCAAAAAAATAAAAAAAGTAATTTACGGATTGTAACAATATCCCACAAAAAAATCCAGACGAAAATTTGTAGCGTTTACTGTATTTTTTAACCGCAAATGAACGCGAGTTTTGTTTATATACCCGCGTTCTCTGCGGTTAAAGTACAGTGAACGGAATTTAATTCGCGGTTTCCGGCGGTGCTAAAACAAGTTGCCGTACCATCCATACGATACACAACACTCCCAGCACAAACGTCACAAGAAACAGCGCAACTGGTGTCCACTGGATATGTTCGGTCAAGTTCGCAAGTCCGTCAGTTTGAACTATTGCGGTGTGTTGACCGATTTGTCTGATTATTCCAAACGTTGTGAGCAGCGCAACGTATATGGTTGTTATTACCGACAACGCTATCACACCGTACACACTGCGTATCACCACCACAACTATTCCCGCTAACAACGCTGTTCCAACAACAGCCACAACCCAAAACAGCTGCGTATAATCCGCGTGCGGAATCATTTGAACACACCACAAAATCACCGCTCCGACCACTGCCGTAGCCGCCGCGAAACGTGATGCCCAACATCTGTAAGAAGCGTTCGCCCCTCGGCTGCCTTTCGCAAACAAACACGCGTCAACCATCGCCCAAACGCCGGTTGTCATCACCGCAAGAGCAAACATCGTCAGTAACCGATACAGCAATGACGGGTCACTCATATTGCTGCCAAGTCCGCTGACTGCACCCGCGATTTGTGTTCGCACGAAAATATCGTTCCAACGTTCGATGTGAACAATGAGCGTCATTGCGTTACTTATCAACAAACCAATCGCGAGAAAACAGACCGACGCAACAATCCCGACGGGCAACAATGCTCGTCGCAAAATAGAATTCGCGGCGGGCTTGACGGCAAACGACGCGACATAGACACCGTAGTAAGCGATGAGAAAGAGCGGAATGATAACGAACCAGTGCCACGCAATCAGAACGGTCGCGGTATAAAACGGTTTCGGATAAAGCGTCTGAATGAACAATAGCGGAACAATTCCGAAGTTCACACCGAGTGCGACAAGTATGGGCATCTGTCGCAAAATATTCCGTCCGAACCGTCCAAGCCCGGAACTCTCCGGCAACGAGGTCGCACCGACAAGACCAATAGGCAAAGCGACAGCCCAAAGTCCCATCGGCACCAAGTGCAAAACAAAACCAAGTACCTTCAAAAAAAGAACCAACCAAAGCGGAGCCGGAATACCAGCCAAATAATCAACATCAAAAATAGGCATAATTTTTATGGGGTTAGGGGGTTAAAGAAAAACACAACAAGTATTTTACTGTACTTTTCAAGAAATCGCAATACGGAAAATACGTAAATCCAGCGAGTGGGTGTGTAAATTTTTTGTAGGTTTTGTATAACCACCCCACTTTTTGCGACAATGCCCCGTGGGATTGTCAATAGAATACCCTGCCAAAATACCTACAAACTTTTTACACACCCCCAGCGAGTTTTAGGATGTTTGAATTAAATGACATATACCTTTTGAGGTTGAAATAAATTTAATTTAGCATAGGTTCGCTTCGCTCGCTCATTGAGACGTATGGTACAAACGGCAACCGAATCGGTCACGCTGCGTGAATCGTCAAACACAATCATTGAATTGCACCGAAATAATTTTCGCTACCACTATGCGCTGATTTCAATATCTGAACGATTTTGTCTTGATACGCATTCGGAAAAATGCTGTTGCATTTTTCGTCTTGTTTTATCGAAAATTACTCCCGAATTCTCTTCCCAATCAGTCCTTTTCGGGCTGTTTCAAACTATTAGACAAAGACACCCCATTACTACATTCCAGTAATAACCACTCTCCGAGTGTAATATCTGTCCTGCACATATTACCAAGTTCTTGTATTGTAATAGGACTTCCTGTACTCTTTTGAAAAAAATGGATAAAATCACTGTGTGCCAAAGTGTAAGGTGGAGAGGACATTATAACATTCATTGAATCGCTTGGGAAAAAAACAATTCGCCAGTTGAGGTGTTCTGCAATTATTTTTAATACAACACTAACGAAATTAAAACTTAATTCTTCAACTGAAGTCCATTCTTTCTTAAAAGTCTCAAAAGTTCTCCGTAATAATTCTATTTCAAAATTGCGGCGCTGCATACACGGATAAAATTTTTTTATAAACCTATGATGCCAAAAAAATAATACACCCACTCCAACAAACGCTATAAAAATAAAGGAATATAACAAGTACATCATAATACAACAAAAACATAGTGTGGATTAAACTTACACTAATTAATAATGAGTTGAACATCATAAAAATATCTCATCCATACAAATTACTTTATAAGTGGGCGGACACAGACAAGGCGATAATATTACTCCAAACCACATTTTCCTTCTGCGTGTAAAATGTGTAAATCAGAGATAAATTTACAAGTCATATCTGAATTATTTCGGTTGGATTTTTCTACGAAAACATCTTGCCGACCTAATGCAGAAATAGACACAACAACAACATCGTTTTCTATTAAAGGAGATGATGATTTTGAAACAAACAGTAAAAATTGTCCAGAATGCGCTACGAAAAGCTGCTTTGTACAAGACATTCTCCGTGTATCCTTTGAGTGATTTAAGAAATTAAAATTGAATAACAAGTCATCCGATTGTGCCGTCGTTTGAAGAAAATCTTCATATTTTTTCAAATCATTTATGTCCTCGCCAGAGCCATAAAAAAAGTCCGTTAAAAACTTCTTTTCAAGGAATGTTAATTCGATATCCGTTTCAATTGAACTAATCGCCTCATTTATCTCATCAAACGCGCGTCCCATCAATTCCTCTATGGGCTGTTTAAGAAGTAATCCACCCAGCGAATTGATTTGTTCTACTTGCTCTGCTGTTGGCATTTCACATAGATCGCTTTTATCCGTAAAATTTAGCGAACAAAAACACCACCATAATAATATAAGTATTATTACAATCAGAAACAATACACCTTTAAATTTAATGAGATATTTGACTCTGAACATCATTTTTTACAACCCGCAAGAGAATAATTTCCATCTAAGTCAATAGTACCTTTGACTTTACATTCGTAGCCAACATAATAGTAAGTGTCATCTATGACAATTGTTTGTTTTGACGTATATGTAACCGCACCAGC
>JAITST010000061.1 GCA_031287585.1 Planctomycetaceae bacterium
ATTTTTTGTGCCATTTAGTTAAAAACAAAATCCCCCACTAAAGTTTACACAGCCGTTCGATATCATCTCTCTTTTTTGCCCTTGACAATTCTGTGAAACTTTGGTACACCCTCGACTCGTGTCCAGTATTGTGCCTGGAATTTTATTAAATAGTTTTTTTACACATCAAAAACCAAGCAAGGAGAAAATTATGTGTTGTTACAGTGAAGGTATTATCCAAATAGCCCCCCTCCCCCCCATCTTAACACGACTGACGATCAGAATGTACGTTTTTACGAACAAATTCATATCGAGAATCCTGATTACGGGACAACTTCATTACGGTGGTTGCCGCTTGTTCAGTACTATGTTGATGGTTTGAAACCTGATAGTATTCTTGATTTCGGTTGCGGAAAAAGTTTACTTGTTGAACACATCAAAAGCGATCAAAGAATAAATAGATTCCGTTATGACCCTGCTATACCTGATGTCGTCCGGCTTGGGCTGTTTTGCCAGATGGAACCAACGCCCATTGTACAGTACACCCGTCGGATTGGTGGGAACAAAAACTAAAATCACATTTCAAGTATCTTGAAGTTGTTGACTGTTTAACTTCCAAAACGGCGATCTTCGTGACTTGGAAAAGTCAAAAACCTTATTTGGTCAGATTCAAAACCATCAAGAAAATCTGTTATCGTTTGGTAAGTGTGTTATGTCTTTTTGTTCCTATGAAGTCATGGAGAAAGTTGATTCGGGATTCATGTCGTTAAAAAATTACCTTTTAACACAAAACTAACCCCAACCTTTTTTGGACCCCCTACCCTTTCACTTTTGGCATCTTCTAAAAACCTATTGACTCAAAACAGCAAACCCCGTAAAATTAGAGACTTGTTAAACGAAATGATAGAGTTTTTAGAAGTTGCCTTTTTGCAAAAAAAATTTTCGTCCCCCTACTTGTGTAATTTGAAAAAAACGTATAAACTATTACCAAATGCTAGTGGCGCAGGGCTACACAGCAAAAATTTTAGTTAAATCTTTTCAAAAAGGACTATGTTACCATGAAAAAATTATGTCTGTCTATTCTTTTCGTCGTTGCTTCGTTTTCTGTTTCGTTCGCACAAGATGGCGAACGTATCAAACTGGAAAAGGAAGAAATTGACCGTCCTGTCAACAACCAGGTCGAGGTCAAAAAATTTAGAAAGGCGTTGCCTGCTGGTTACAAGAGTATTACCAAGCCAGAACAGCAAACGCAGATTTACAAAATCCAGGAAGATTACCACAGTGTCATCAAATTACTCCAAGCACGTATCGACGCACTTGAAAGTGAACGTGACAAGGCAATCGAAGCAGTTCTAACTCCTACACAAAAGGACGAACTCGACAAGGCACGAGAAAAAAACAAAGCATCACGTGCCAAGCCCAAAGATGTCGAAGAAGAATAATCTTTCTTACAATAGTCCAACGGCAAAATGAACGCGACATTGCGACAGAGTAATTATTAGCGGTGTCGCGTTTTTCATTTTCATTAAACCATTTATATTTATAAGTACACTATCAATGACAAAATACATTATCCCTTCGCTTTTAGTTATATGTTTGGCTTTACAGACTGCCGCTCTATCACAAACTTTGCGTTCTGATGTTTTGTTAGAACGTGACTGGAAATTTTCTAAAGGTGACTTCGATAACGCTATGAACACGGACTTCGACGATGCTGTTTGGGAATCGGTTGTGATTCCGCACGACTGGGCTATTTATGGTCCGTTTGATATGTCAACAGATGAGCAGAATGTCGCTATCGAACAGAACCTTGAAACTAAACCTAGCGTTAAGACCGGACGTACTGGCGGGTTGCCGTTTGTCGGGATTGGTTGGTATCGGACAACATTTAATGTACCAAACTTCGCGAAGGGAATGCGGCGGGTTTCACTTGTATTCGACGGTGCGATGAGCGAGGCGAAAGTTTTTGTAAACGGTAAAGAAGCGGGTTTTTGGGCTTACGGTTACAACTCATTCCATCTTGACGTTACCGATTTTATCAACGAAGACGGTAAGGACAACACTCTCGCGGTTCGTCTTGAAAACTTGGCTGGCTCGTCGCGTTGGTATCCGGGTGCCGGATTGTATCGTAACGTTCATCTTGTCACTACCAGCGAGATTCACGTGCCAGTTTGGGGAACTTACGTCACTACGCCATTTGTGTCGAAAGAATATGCGTCGGTTTGTTTGAAAGTGAACGTGAAGAATGTCGCGGTTGACGAAACTGTTTGTCTCGTTACAAAAATCGTTACCGTTGATAACACAACAACAAAGCCAACGGATAACGTTGTTGCCGAGCGAACTAACTTTCGTTATCGCTATCAGTTTGACGAACCGTTTGAACAGAATTTTATCGTCAACTCGCCGAAACTCTGGTCACCCGAAACGCCTAATCTTTACTGTGCGATAACGCAAGTGTTCGTCAAAGAGCAGTTAGTTGACGAGTACACAACTCGATTTGGTATTCGCGACATCAAGTACATCGCCGACAAAGGGTTCTTCCTCAACGGTGAATCACGCAAGTTCAAAGGCGTTTGTAATCATCACGACCTTGGTGCTCTCGGTTCCGCGATTAACGAATCCGCGTTGCGTCGCCAACTTACGCTGCTCAAAGAGATGGGTTGTGACGCAATTCGGACATCGCATAATATGCCCGCACCGGAACTTGTTCAACTTTGCGACGAGATGGGGTTGATGATGATGGTCGAAAGTTTCGACGAGTGGGACAGGGCAAAGTGCCGTAATGGATATAATCGTTACTTCAACGAGTGGGCTGAAAAAGATATGGTCAATATGATTCACCATTACCGCAACAACCCATGCGTCGTTATGTGGAGTATCGGTAACGAAGTTCCAACGCAGTACAACAAAGACGGCAGCGGTTATAAAGTTGCGTTGTTCCTACAAAATATATGTCATCGTGAAGACCCGACGCGGCCTGTAACAAGCGGGCTTGACGGTGTTGCATACGATATCAAAACCGGATTCGCGGCAGTATTAGACATACCGGGTTTGAACTACCGAACAGCGGTTTACGAAGAGTCGTACAAGATGTTGCCGCATAATTTGATTCTCGGAGCGGAGACGGCATCGACGATTAGTTCACGCGGTGTGTACAAGTTTCCGGTTGAACTGAAAGCGGCGGCGAGTAACAAAGGGCATTACGCGGATTTTCAATGTTCGTCGTATGATGTTGAAGTTTGTTCGTGGTCAAACGTGCCGGAAGTTGACTTTGCACTCGCGGACGATTTTCACTGGGAAATCGGGCAGTTCGTTTGGACGGGATTCGACTATCTCGGTGAGCCAACTCCTTATGATGCCGCCGATACACCGAATCACAGTTCGATGTTTGGTATCATTGACATTGCATTCATTCCGAAAGACCGTTACTACTTATACCGGAGCGTTTGGAATACAGAATCGGACACGTTGCATATCGTTCCGCATTGGACGTGGAAGGGGCGCGAGGGCGAGGTGACACCGGTTTATGTTTACACAAATTATCCGTCGGCGGAGTTGTTCATCAACGGGAAAAGTCAAGGGCGGCGGACGAAAGCAAAGCAGTCTGAGTTTAGTTACAAGGATACGGCGAATGTGCTAAAACGGTATCGGCTGATGTGGAACGAGACGAAGTACGAGCCGGGCGAGTTGCGTGTAGTTGCATACGACGCGAACGGAAAAGCGGCGGCAGAGAAAACGCTGAAAACGGCAGGCGAACCAGCGCGGGTGGAACTTGTACCGGACAGAGGCGAGTATATTTGTAACGGGAAAGATTTAGCGTATGTCAACGTACGGGTAGTTGATAAGGACGGTAATTTATGTCCGCTTGACCAACGGTTGATAGAGTTTGATGTAAGCGGCGAGGGTAAATTCCGTGCGGCAGCAAACGGAGACCCGACATCGTTAGAACAATTTCACCTACCCAAAATGCACGTGTTCTACGGTCAGTTGACGGCAATAGTTCAAACGAGTGACAAAGCGGGGAATATAAAAGTGAAAGCAAAAGCGGAAGGATTGGAGACCGGTGAAATTGAATTACGGTCGAAGTAACGTACCGGTGTACTCTTGAATAAAATTCGATTTATGATAGAATCAGACAATCGTTTGTGGTTATGAGACAACCTCCGTTTTACTCAATCATCAAATTAATTTGCGATGCCAGCAAAGACAGAAAATTGGGAATAACTTATGCCGCAGTATCGTAGAGACCCGTTGACCGGACGTTGGGTGATTGTTGCTGAAGAGCGAGCATTGCGTCCGCATCAGTTTGAGTTCGAGACTAACGGCGGTGACTCGCCGAAGAGTTATTGTCCGTTTTGTCCGGGCAACGAGAAACTGACACCAGACGAAATTGATGTAATCCGTCCGGCTGGTTCGCCGCCGAACGGTAGCGGGTGGAAGGTGCGGGTTGTAAGTAACCAGTATCCTGCTGTTGTTGCCAACGACGATTTCCCGACTCAGCAAGCGTTTCAGCAACGTTACGGCGACATACTTGATGTTGACACGCCGCTGTCAGTACTCGGCGACCCGTTTTATCAACCGATGCCCGGTGTTGGAACGCACGAAGTCATTATTGACACTCCGCGTCACATCCGTTGCATATCAGAATTGACGGAGCCAGAGGTCATCGACCTGTTCCGCATATACAAACGCCGTTTGAACAAACTATCGCAAAAAAAACAATACGCATCGGCGATGATATTCAAAAACGTCGGAGTTGACGCTGGCGCGTCGATTCCGCACTTACACAGCCAACTGCTATCAATGCCGCTCGTCGCCCCACCGATACAACGCGAGTTACACCGCGCAATCGCATACCGCCGCGAGACTACCCGTTGTTACTGGTGTGAACATATTCAGTTGGAAATCAAAAACGCCGCAAGAATCATCGAACAAACCGATAACTTCGTGTCGCTCTGCCCGTATGTGAGCCGTTTCCCGTGTGAAGTTGCGATATTCCCGACACAACACGAGTCGCACTTTGAGCGTGCCGCCGAATCACACTTGCAAGAATTAGCGTTGCTGGTACGGAAAACGATAATCCTATTATGTAAAGCGGTAACGTGGCGAAAATCACCGCTGGCATACAACGTAATCCTGAAATCAGGTCCGTTCGTCTATCAGTGTCCGTTGGACATCCGCGATATGCACGACTTCGCCGCCGCATGGCTTGACAAAATAGATTACTCGTTTGAAAATGTTTACCACTACCATGTATCAATCCTGCCAAGTCTAGCCAAATCCGCCGGATTTGAATGGGGTTGCGGACTACATATAAACCCAGTCTCACCAGAATCAGCAGCAGTACTACTACGCGGGAAGATGTAACCTACAAAATAAAACCATAAGTCTATCACCGTTGCTTAGTATCCGTCAAAGAATAACTCGTCCAGCATATTCTTAAATAGACGGAAAAATCCGCCATTTATTGCTCTGTCAAGAGCGTTTTATTGTTTTACGGATACTTAAAACCAACGGCAATGTAACCGTTCATATTACCGTCGGCTAAGCTGACGGGGTTTGTGTTCACTTAATCCTACATTAAAACTATGTCCACATTCACACGTCGTTCGTTTTTACTTACAACATCCCTCGTGGCAGTAACACCGCTGCTCGCCACCCCTGTCACGTCCGAAACTACATTCCGTTTCTGCCTCAACGCCGGTACGTTGCGCGGGTTCAACTTGGACGTAGTTGAAGAAATCAACGTCGCTGCGAAGGCAAGTTATACCGGTATCGAACTCTGGGTAGACCGTCTTAACGATTACGTCAAACGTGGTGGTTCGCTCACTGACTTGAAGAAACGGCTGGGCGATAACGGTTTGAATTTTGAGAACGCGATGGCATTTTTCGCGTGGGTAGTGAATGACGACGCGAAACGCAATAACGGTATCGAACAGATGAAACGCGAGATGACGATGGTTCGTGAACTAGGTTGCACACGAATAGCCGCAACCGCGTCCGGTGCGACAAACGAACGTCTCGACAATTTCACGGTTCTGGGTGAACGTTACCGAACAATCCTACAAATCGGCGAGTCAATGGAAGTGATACCGCAACTAGAAATCTGGGGCGGCTCGAAAACGCTAACAACATTGTCAGACGCGGTAGCAATAGCAACCGCTGCTGGACATCCGCAAGCCGCGCTGTTGCTGGACGCATACCACCTCTACAAAGGCGGCAGTCCATTCGACGGCTTACGATTACTAAACGGTAAAGCATTAAACGTATTCCACGTAAACGACTACCCATCAAACCCGCCGCGTGAAACAATACAAGACAAACACAGGGTGTATCCTGGAGACGGCATCTGCCCGCTAAAAAAAATCATAAAGACGCTAAACGAAATTGGATTCACCGGCGCGTTATCGTTTGAAATTTTCAACGAAGAATACATAGCAAACGACACACCAGTCGGAGTAGCAACAAAAGGTTTGGAAGCAATGAAGAAAATAGTACAAACGTAAAGTCGTCAGCATATTGAATCTGATGGTACTTGTCTATAATAGTGATGCTTATATTACGGAATATGCCGTTTACAGCGTTAGATTGTTTGCGTCCACCGATGTAATACCACTTTTATTGTCATTGTTTTTCCGTGAATACTCCGAACTTTCGGAAACGTTCATAGCGTTCTTTTAACAGTTGGTCTGTCGGGGTCTTGATTAGTTCTTTTAGTTGGTTACGCAAGTAGTGTTTTAGCCGCAGTGCCGCCAAGTGCGGGTCTCGGTGGGATCCGCCTATTGGTTCTTCTATTACCTCTTCTATTACACCAAAACCTAGTAGGTCTTTCGACCTCATTTTTAGTGCAGCAGCGGCTTTGTCTTTGTGTTCGTGTCCTTTCCAAAGTATTCCCGCACAACCTTCCGGACTGATGACCGAGTAGTAGGAATGTTCCATCATTGCAACTTTGTCGCCAACACCGATACCCAATGCACCGCCGCTACCGCCTTCACCAATCACCACACAAATTATCGGCGTCGGCAAAACTGACATCTCGAACATCGCCTCCGCAATCACACGCGACTGACCGCGTTCCTCCGCCGCTATCCCCGGATACGCTCCGGGCGTATCAATCAAGCATATAACCGGCAACCCGAACTTAGCGGCAAGTTTCATCTTCGCCATCGCTTTTCGATAACCTTCCGGGTGAGCCGAACCGTAATGACACGCGACTCGTTCCTTCGTATTACGCCCCTTCTGATGCCCGATAACCATCACCTTGTACTCATCCATTTTCGCCCACCCTACCCTGATCGCGGGGTCGTCGCCGAAGAATTTGTCGCCGTGAAGTTCGATGAACTCGTCGAATATCATCTCGACGTAATCCATCGTTTGCGGACGGTCAGCATGGCGGGCAACTTCGATTGTTTGCCAAGGCGTGAGCGTCGCGTAAATTTGTTTGAGCAAATCCATTACGCCTTGACGTAACCGACGGATTTCATCTTTGACTTCAGGTGTCGAGTTATTATTTTTGAGCAATTCCAATTGTTCTTCAAGTTCGTAAACAGGTTTCTCAAACGATAAATGTTGTAGTGATGTTGCCATTTTATTTTTTGTTGGTATTAATAAATAAGTTTTAGTTATGAATAGTATCTACATAACGATTGGTACAACTACCTCTCCGAATCGTGGGGCGGGCGGTGATTGTACTGTGACTTTTCCAGATTACGTATTATCCCGACATTTTGCGTTCCGTCAAGCGTGTTGGAATCTGTTTTGGAAAATTTTTCCGATTATGGTTTGGCGGGGGCTTGACGTTTTTTGAAAAAACGGTAGAATTACTGGACTTTTGGGCATTGGTCAGTTTTTTCGTTTTTTTAATTTTATTGTTCTTTTGACTTGTGGTTAGGAGATTTGTTATGGCACGTGTTTGTGAAATTTGCGGTAAGGGTCGTCGTATTGGTAATCATATCACTATTCGTGGTAAGGCGAAGTATCTCGGCGGTGTTGGTACTAAGGTGACTGGCATCTCACGTAGAACGTTTCTGCCGAATTTGCAGAATGTTCGGATTACAACGGATAACGGTTCCCACAAAACTGTTCGGATTTGTGCACAGTGTATCCGAAGCGGCGCGGTTGTGAAACGTATTAAGAATCAGCCATTCAAACTAACGGCATCAAATAAGCCCGCTAAAGCCGGTAAAAAATAAATTTGCAGGAAATTTTTGTGCGGTTCTTGTTCCGTATTGCGGTGGCGTGTTACGTCACCGTGTGTTCTTTCTTGTATACGCCGGTTGTTAGAAAAAAAATTTTCCCACGACAAACAGGATGTTTCACTGTAACAGATGAGAGATTGGTTGTGAATGATAAAGTTGAACGGAGGAACATTTTTTGTGTACTGCGTGACGCGGCGTTACAACTTGGATTTGAGATTGTTGGTGTGACTAATGCAACGGACGCAGTTTCTTTTTCACGCTATAAGGATTGGGTACAGTGTGGTTGTAACGCTGGTATGAAGTATCTGGCTGATAACTGTGACGTTCGTCGTAA
>JAITST010000432.1 GCA_031287585.1 Planctomycetaceae bacterium
AATTGAAATTTGAAACATTCACAGCAACCATACGAACCATACGAAAATTGCCATCGCACGTATAAGTCTAATCATCTTTCCATTTTTGTCAATAGGGGGTAAAATGAAAAATTTTTTCATTTTTTTCACCGTCCCCAATACACGTACTTTTCAAGGAGATTACCTGAATACATGTATTTTTCGGATTATAATTTTTGGAAAAGTACAGTTAAAACAAAACAACCTAAAATACTACCACGCTGTCGTTTTACTTTTTCGGAGGTATATGGACTGCCTCTCCCCTGCTGTCCGCTACTGCTTCTACAAACGCTTCGCCGAAAGTTGGGTGGGCGTGTAACGCTTGTTGCAGTTGACGTAACGGGGTTGCGGTAAAGAATACTGCTGACGCTTCATTGATGATTTCCGACGCATAACTTCCAATAATTTGCACGCCAATCAGCCGGTCGTTCGACTCACAACGGACAACCTTCACAAACCCTTCCTGACTACACGACGCGACTGCCCGACCATTTGCCGCCATCGGGAAATGCCCGACTTTTATGTCGTTACCGAAACGTTGCCGTGCCAACTTTTCCGGTAGTCCGATACACGCAACCTCCGGTTCGCCATAGATAACAATCGGTGAATAAAACGGGAACAACTCCGCAATCAATTCGGGATAACGTGTCGTCTCGCGGCGTAACGTTTCCAGTTCCGGCTCGAAACCGGCTTGTTCGCCGAGCAATTCGTCACCCGTCGAGATTGCGGCAATTCGTCCCATCCGCATCGCCGCGTGAGCAAGCATACATTGCCCGTTGATGTCGCCAACCGCAAAAAGTCCGGGAATTTTTGTTCTCATTCGTTCGTCAACATTCACAAACGTCTCCGTCACACCAATCGCGTCGAGAATCCGGCGATCCGGCTTACGTCCAATCGCAGATAAAATATGCGTACCTTCAATTTTTTCGCCGTCCGTAAGGTTCAGACGTAAACCGCTTTCGGTCGATTCAATTGACTCAATACTCGCATCGGTACGAACAACAATCCCGCGAGCGTTTAATGATTTTTTGAGCGCGTCTTCAATTTCGGTGTCCAATATCGAGTTGACGAGCGACGATTGCATTTCGACAATTTGCACTTTTGAACCAAATTCGTGAAACACTTGTGCCAACTCAATTCCAATCACGCCGCCTCCGATAACGATTAATTTCTCTGGTACGAAATTAATGTCGAGCATTGCGTCGCTGTTGAAAATTCTGTCCGCGAGTTTCGGCGAATCCGCACCGCGTATTGCGAGTTCCGACGGCACAGAGCCCGTCGCGAGAATGACCTTACGAGACTTGTACTGCTTACTATTACCATCTTTCGTTACCGTAACAACGAACGGTTCGCCTGCCGTCTTCGGTACCGTGAGTGATGCTGTTCCCGATAATGTTGTAACATTATTCTCACGTAACAACACAGCGATACCGGTTGTCATTTTCTTTACCATTCGTTCTTTCGATTTGAGAATATCCGGCATCTTAACGCCGAACTTCGACGGGTCTGCACCAGTGAAATCAAGTCCGCGTTTTGCCGCGTCCCGAATTGTTCGTAATACATTAGCAACATCAATCAACGCCTTTGTCGGGATACAACCACGATTCAAACAAGTACCGCCCAACTCGCGTTCTTCGACCAGTGCGGTAGTCAATGAGTGCTGCCGTGCGTGTATCGCGGCGGTATAACCAGCAGGACCGCCGCCTATAACAATCAGGTCAAAATCGAAATTTTCGTCGCCCTTTTTCCCTTCGTTTTTCATAATTTTGTACCGTAAATTCTGTTTTTCCAGATAAAATAAGGACAAAGTTGTAAAACAATCCAACACAGCCCCTACCAAAAACAGTATTATAACGGTACAATTATACTTTTGCAATCGGTACGAAAAGTATTGCGGGTATCAAAACCCTGCTAGTAGCCGCGTAAAGATAATCCTTATTCAACTCACAACATAGTATAGAAAAATGTCCAACACAAATCCCGAACCCGACAACAAACAATCCGGTACAACAAAGCCCGATAACCAAAAGTCCGACACTCCAGCTCCCGACACTCCTCACGAAAACAATGGGAAAAAGCGTTTGCCCACGCCGCCTACTCCACAGGTTCCGCTTTGGATGATATTGTTATTCATCGTTTTATTCGTCTTTCTTGTTTCGTCGATATTCAGCCGCCGTGCAGCCGAAATTCCGTACAGCGATTTTCTGCGGCTCGTCGAGTTGGGTAAAGGTAGTAAGGAGGCGATTCGTGTGATAGACGGTAGTGACCGTATGAAAGTCACCATTAAATACTCCGAATTGGACGACCTCTACATTGATTCGTATGCGATATCAGGAACGGTGACACGCGAGATTGTCGCACCGGAGAAGTTACGAACGAAGGAGCCGGAGAAGCGAGTGCGGTTTTCTTCAGGGCGGCAAGGTTTTGTTTTTGATAACGGAATGTTGTTAGAGTTGTTGCGGGAACGCGGGTTCGAGTTTAAAGCCGCTGGACAACCAAACTTTTTCTACGATATCGCACCAACACTGTTTATTCTGCTGATAATGATACCTATCATTATTTTTCTTTTCCGTTATCTCGGCGGCGGCGGTGCTATGGCGTTCAGCCGTTCGCGAGGTCGGCAGGTTTCGCAGGAAGATATTAACATAAAGTTCAGCGATGTTGCTGGTGTTGACGAGGCAGTCGAAGAACTCAAAGAAACGGTCGCGTTTCTCAAAACACCAGAAAAGTTTCAGGCACTCGGCGGTCGAATCCCGCGTGGTGTGTTGTTGGTCGGACCTCCGGGAACAGGTAAAACTATTTTGGCGAAAGCGGTTGCGGGCGAAGCGAATGTTCCGTTTTTCAGTTTGTCCGGTAGTGATTTCGTTGAACTTTACGTTGGTGTCGGTGCTGCTCGTGTACGTGATTTGTTTGAACAAGCACAACGTTGCGGACGTGCGATAATCTTCATTGACGAACTCGACGCGATTGGTAAAATTCGTTCCGGTCACGTGAACGGCGGCGCGTCGGAAGAACGTGAACAAACGCTTAACGCATTGTTGGTCGAGATGGACGGCTTCAATACTAATACGACGACAATTGTTATCGCGGCGACGAACAGACCGGAATCGCTTGACCCCGCGTTGTTGCGACCGGGACGCTTTGACCGACAGGTGCTTGTTGACCGACCTGACTTGTTGGGACGCGAGGCGATATTGAAGGTTCACGTGAAGGAGGTGAAACTCGACCCATCAATTGACCTCAAAGAAATTGCGTCGATTTCCGCTGGTTTTGTTGGTGCTGACCTGGCGGCGTTGGTAAATGAGGCGGCGTTGCTCGCGGCGAGAAGCGGGAAGGAAACGATAACAATGGTTGAGTTCAATGAGGGTGTTGAACGTATCACGACAGGTTTACAGAAAAAACAGCGGGTGATTCGACCAGTAGAAAAGAAACGGATTGCATTTCACGAATGCGGTCACGCATTAGTTGCGTTCTTCACACCGGCGGCGGATAAGGTTCACAAAGTTTCGATAATACCGCGTGGATTGGCGGCTCTCGGTTACACGTTACAACGCCCAGAGGATGACCGTTATCTGATGACACAGAACGAACTTGAAGCACTGGTGACGGTATTCCTGGGTGGTACGATAGCGGAGGAACTGACGTTCGGCGATTTTTCGACCGGAGCATCGAACGACTTGGAGCGTGCGACAGAAATCGCGAGAAGTATGGTAATGGACTATGGTATGAGTTCATTGGGAAGAATCAACTACCGTGAGAACCGTCATTCGTATCTAAACGAAACAATGTTGACAAGCCGTAACCACAGCGAACAAACCGCGTTTGAAATTGACCAAGCCATAAAGACGATAATGCAGGCATTATTTGACCGCACAAAAATTCTACTGGAAGATAAACGCGACAAACTAGAAATACTAGCAGAAACGCTGTTACAAAAGGAAGTAATAGAAAACGAAGAACTATCATGTATTCTGGAAGGAAGAGAATATCTCCCCAAGACGAATGATAGCGATAAGGATGCGTCTGATGAGCTGAAGTAAAAGATTCCGGTTGGCGCGCCAACCGGACTTTTCATAATTCCCAATGCAAATATCTTGACAACGCGGATTGGGTAATCAATATGGCATCTCTCATAACTTGTCAAAATTTGAAGATAAGTGTCACTCGGTACGTTTAATAATCCATAACCAACTTTTGGAGTACGACTACATCACGACGCAACAATATGAGCGTTGAACGAAAACAGACCCGATTGACTTTCATTTATCAACGCATAACAATTGACGGAGCATAAAACTGTTAAATTCACTCGTTCCGTCGGTTAGAACCAACGGCAATGTGATGTAACCCTTACTACTTGATACCGGCTTATGAAAACCATAAATTATGTTGTTATCGGAATTGTTTGTTTAACGCTTTCCGCTGTCGGCGAAGAACTACGTTTTCAGGGTGAACTTGGTAAATCGGCGGAACTCGCGGTGTCGCGTTTTTTTAATCCGCCGCTTAATTCACTCGCCTGGCTTCGTGCCGACTTGACTAACGAGAATACCGATGTTCAGCGTCGTTTCAAAAATTACAACGGCGACGTTTCGGGACGTTATCTCGAACTAATGGCGTTCATCTCTCGCGGAAACAAAGAGTTTCATCCCGCTTTGAAACAGTTTCTCAACGAGATTCCGTCACGTCAGCAAAAGGATGGTCACTTCGGTTACGATGAAGTCGATTGGACAAAACCGATTGATGCCAACGGCGACAAGGGGCGAATGTTGCCGCTTCTTTGGGGAAACGCCCGTTTTCTTTGTGGTTTGACAAAAGCGTACGAAGTGTTCAGAGACCCGGCGCTGTTGGACTGTGCGAAAAAACTCGGTGACTACTACGTTCTCACCGCAGACCGTTTTCTGGATGCAAATCAACTGCACATCTGAATCCAATCGTAGCGCAGCGATCCAATCCCGGATACATCAGCAGTTGTTTTGCCGCGAAATTGACCGGTAAAGCCCCTCCGTCGAAGTACCATTCCGAACCTTTCGCCTTATAAAAAGAGCCGCCTTTCAAGATACAAAACCGGTTTCTGCCGTCATCATATTCGCTCTCGGTCAGTTCCCAGACGTTGCCGCACATATCGTAACAGCCCCACGGGGATTTTCCCTTTGGATACGAATCGACCGGAGTTGTGCCGCCGCCGTTACCGGGATTACAGCAACCCTCTTTCATTTCGTTTCCCCACGGATATTTATTGTAGGAATCTCCCTGAGCCGCCCATTGCCATTCTTCTTCCGTCGGTAATCTTTTACCCGCCCAACGAGCATAAGCCCTTGCATCGTTCAAATCGACATAGACCACCGGATGGTTGTCTTTTCCGTCGGGAATTTTTCCGTTCACCCAATGTTTCAGAAAGTTCACGGATACGGCAGGTTTATAACCAGTTTCTTTCAGGAACGTCTCAAACTGTTTATTGGTTACCGGCGTTTCATCCATCGCAAAACGAGGGATGTCAATTTCTTTTTCTATTGTCTTGATGTGGTGTAGTTTAGGAAAACTACGTGCCACAAATGATTCGTCAAATGTTAAATAGGATTCATCAAATGATGCATAATATCCGGGTTCTCTTGCTTTGAAATCAACCTTCATGATCTTTTTCACAGCAGGAATCACAACCATTCTTTGAGGAATCGTATTGTATTTGTTAGTTTTCGCAACCGGTTTTAATTGAGCGGTACGGCGAATGATCGATGGGTCATCGACCGCATTTTTATAGATTTCCGACTGAGTTTTCAAAAACGCGGCAAAATCCTTATCGACTAATCGTTTATCGACTGCAAGGAAACAACCGACACCACGCGCCCCAATAACACCGTCAATAACGCCTTTCTGCGGTTTGATTTCTATTCCCCGAATGAGGTCATAATAATTTTCATCCGTTTTGAGTTCGATATGGAGCAATTCTCCCGATACCGTTTCTGCCGACCGATTGACAAGTGTCCACAACCTCGTCCCGCCGTTCATCCAGAGATTCGCATAAATATTTTTGACGGGATTTGGGTCAGCCATCGGAATCCATTCTCCTTTTGTAAAAAGTTCGGAGTATCGTTTCTGGATGGGTGAAATGGCTTTCAATAGGGATTTGTCGCGGTTACTCCATCCCTTCCATTGTCCGAATATATTTTCCCAAATCATAACACCGCTGCCATTCATCCACGCCGTATGCAATTCTCGTATATGATTCGTATTCCACCGCCATATCCCGTGCTGAATGTGCCGCGGCTCAAACCATTTATTTCTCAGGATGCCGGGTGCTTGACTCTCCACAAAGGATTGCGCCCACGATAAATGATGATCGGCAATGCTCGTTACCGGCAATGCAAGTTCACCTTCCAATACGATTCCGGGTTTGACACCATCCAACTTTTCTCTGAATTCTGTGCCTGCATTTTTCAAGGTATCCAAAAAGATACCATCGGCATCAATCGCCTTGACAATATTGACCAAGCCGTCGATATCGGAAACATTTTCCCGCCGCGTTCCGGTATCCCAAGGATTGTAGCAGATAAAAACTTTAATGTCTTTGCTGTGAAAGAAATCGCTGATTTTTTTTATCCCTTCCAAACCGCCCGGCATATCCCGATAATAGTCGAATTGGTTTCTGTCGTCCAAGCCGATAAGCGGATATGCCTGCCACAAGACCACGCTATCCACTCTCCCGAAATCCCGGTTGGCGCCAACCAAAAACTTGTCCAAAGTATATTGATTGGTTTGAGGATCGTAAAACGCCTCATCGCACATCATCAGAAAATAACAGTTAAAGGCGGAAGAAGCCCACTGAAAATTGACATCCTGATAGAGTTTGTCCTGATAATTTATTTTTTTTCGTTCTTCAGTTCTCCACGCCGAAAGTGCCTTGCGGAACGCATCCCATTCCTGCGGATTTTCCGGCGTGGGGATGATGTCCATTTTTGAGAAGCCTGAATAATCCATCGCGGCTTCTGGTTCTGCGGCAAACGCAACGCCTGCCAAAATAAGGAACGTACCAATCAACAAAGCAAATGTTCTCATTATTTCAATTCTCATTATTTCAACGGGGTTAAAAGGATTTACTCGCGGTGATTGTAGCAGATGAAACTTCGTTGTCAAGGATTTTCTGCGCAATTTGCCGATTGCAAAGTCATTGTTTATATGTGATTTTGATATTTTACTCCGGCTGGCGCGCCAACCGGACTTCGTTTCTTGCTACAAAACTACTGCCCGCCAAACAAGCATTATTTTTACTTTTCCCAGACAAGCACCGTAACGCTATACGGCTTAACAATAACGTTATCCGCTGCCGTTTCCTTCGATTCTTTGGTCTCAATCCGGTACGGCTGGTCGGGGTCGTTAAACCCGTTCGGGTCGTTTTGCGGATCGGCAATTTCGTAACGGGTTAATTTCTTGCCGGTAAT
>JAITST010000089.1 GCA_031287585.1 Planctomycetaceae bacterium
GCTCCTAATCCTCCTGTTGCTTCATCAACTCTTCCATTGAAAACTGGTCAAACTGTCAAAACAATGGGAACCAGTCATCAGGCATTGATTATTACTGTTGGTGAAGATAGTACTACAAACTTACCCCATACGGCAAATGATGTTGTCAACGCATTTCTCAATGTTCCTCTTGCGAGTAAATTTTCAATCAATGTAAGTGGTAGCAATGGAAGTGGAAGTATATTTTTGGCGGATACTCTTATTTATACAGAACCTACAATCCGTATCTATGACGGTGCGTTGACAGGCGCAACTTCCGGTACGAAAACAAATGTTACCGCGCAAGAATTGATGGACTTTGTCAACAACGACGCGGTTCTTAGTAAAATCATTCAGGCAGACCTGGGACTTAACACACCAAATGGAAACGGCAAACTTACGATATTCGACGAGTTCGCTTACTACGGTGACCCGAATATGGAAACAGGTTTACAATTTCTGGGTCCAAAAGATTCAAAGCCAATCATATTTGATGACGGCGGCGGTAACGCGGTGAATCAGCAACTAGATATGTATTTCTCGCCTGATGTTCTCGGTTATGCGCAAACGTCGATCGCAGCACAGAACGCAAACGCGGCTATTCAAATCAATTCCAGAAATAAGGGTGCGGACTACGACGATATGGTTGTCCGTTATGTCGCGCTAGATTCAAACGCAGCGGAAGGTTACGTAAACTATACCGAAGGCGAATCAAATTCGATGGCGTATTGCAGTATCGAGAACGCTGACACTGGTTCAGACACAGAGACAGGTAAATTTATCTTGTACGCAAACGACCCGGGGAGTATTTATAACAACGTCAATATCGTTGCCAAATTAGACCTCAATCAGGGCGAACCCGCAAAAGCGTATTTTGATAAAAATACAAACCAGTTTATCATATCGGTCAATAGTGATTTGGTCACATTGTCGCAAGCAATGGCGGCGATAGAAGCCGATGGAACTTTTACTGCCGATTACGATTTCAGTTACAATAATCTACCGTCTAATAATGGTCCCGCTGATAAAACGTTTGCGGGTGTATTTAGCAGCACAAGTGGTCCCGGTAGTATCACGTCCGCAATCATTGGTAATACTGGTGAAACGGGTGGTCATAAAGGCGGCGTGTTGACTGTTGCACTTGCAACAAAAGCCCAAACACCTCCAGTAGTTATTGATCCTGCTCATCAATACCCTACCACTTATGATGCCGAAGGAAAAGGTTATTCCGCTAGTGATGTTGCGTATTTGATAAATAACGATAGTGTAGCGAAGAACTTGTTTACGGCTGCGAATTATCCGGGAAGCACTGGCTTGGGCGCAATATCGTTCCGTGACGACAACCTGAAAACAGTGACTGGCGGCGACGGTCAAACACGTATCGTTCCGAGTGCGGTTAGCACCGGCGGCGTTATTCAGGAAGGTTATATGGTCATCCAGTTGGCAACCGACCAATACGGTAACTCAATAACTACCGCCCGTGACATCGTCAACCTTTTCGATTCACTCCCCGAAGAATACACCCGCGGCGTTAGTGTCAGTCTCGTGAGACCCGCCGGACAAGATAACTTGTTACGGACGTGGACAGACGATGGTTGCGGTAATATCACCGTGACGCAGGAATGCGAAGACGATTTCGGTAAAGGAATTATTCAGCCAACGACCGACAAAGACGATTGCGACAACATAATTTATTATCCGCTTGAGTTCACCTCTTTCGGCAGCGACATCCGCGAGACCGGAGCACAAGGCGACATCATTTCAGTCAACGGCTGGGAATCGCAATTCCGTATCACCGCGAAAAACGCCGGTACGCAATACGAAAACACATCAATTGTTTACCGTGCCATTACCGACGGAAGCGATACCGCGTATGCGGAGTGGGATCCGCTCGAAAAACAAATCATCGTTCACGTTTCCACAACAAACACGACTGCTGCTGATGTTAAAGGAGCAATCGAGGGCGGTTTGGAAACCGGAAAATTATTCAAAGTCGATTTGAAGGTCAACGGCAGTGCGTTGGTAACATTGACCGACGACGCGTTGAAACTTAAAAACGGAACGTTTGAAGCCGGTTATCGCGGCGGTGCTCACATGTTAGGTGCTGCCGACGCAGACCCGCATAAGTTGACATTCGAGTCAACGGAAGAAGGTTCGTCGCAATTCGTAAGAGTGAACATCATCGAAGGTAATCCGAAAATCGTTGACGAAAACGGTGTAGAATCGAATCGCGCGGTTGGTGTTGATGTTGACGCGACGTTGAACGGAACGCAGATGGTTGGATACGGTAATAGCGTTTCGCTTTACACGACGATGTTGCAACTATCAATGACGCTCGCGAATACGGTACAAGCGGGCGACGTACTTGAATTTAAGATAAACGGCGGCGGCGCGACTTTCCAACTCGGTCCGGACGTAACGACAAATCAGCAGATTAGGTTGGGACTGCCGAGTGTTAGTACGTCCAGTCTTGGGGGAGCGAGTGGAAGGTTGTTCCAGTTGAGAAGCGACGGCGACGCGGCATTGGCGGTAAATACGAAACTCGCTGACTTGATTGTGCAGGAAGCGATTTCGGCGGTGACAAGTCTGCGCGGTCGGCTGGGCGCGATTCAGCGGTGTACGTTAGACCCGAACATTGCCGCGTTGCAGGACAATTTAGAGGCGATGTCAGCGGCGGAAGCGGAAATCTCAAACGCGGATTTCGCGACAGAGAGTTCGAGACTGAGCCGTGCGCAAATTTTAATACAATCTGGCTCGCAAACCTTGGGGATTGCCAACCAGATGCCACAGTACGCTGCCTCGTTACTAGGTTAACCCGAAATACCGAGAGGGAGCGTACAATTTCAAAGAGCCGCGGGATGACGATCCCGCGGCTTTTTGCGTGTGATAACGCAGGAAACCGTAGGATAAATCCTACGGTTAATAAAGTGCGGTCGCTAACGCGACTTAATAGCCGTGTAGAAACGCACCGTTTCCGTCGGTTAAAACCGACGGAAATAACAATAAATAGATAACATTGCCGTCGGCTTCAGCCAGCGGTGTGTTGTGTTACTACAAATCCTTACCCCGTAGAGGTAAAATCTTGATAACCCCGTGCGATAGCACGGGGTAGCCGCCACTAATACTAGAACCCCAAAACCGCATCCCTTTGAAGGTGTCTTACAATTTGTCCATATTTTTTATTTTTCACTCCCGATTGAAAGGAATCACGATGGACATTTACGATATCGTATTCTCAAAGTATGATCTCAAAACTCCTTTTACCGCTCT
>JAITST010000095.1 GCA_031287585.1 Planctomycetaceae bacterium
TTTACAATTCGCCCGACCAAACCGGAACAATACAGCACAGCGTAAAACGTACTCAATATGATGACAAGCCGAATCCAAAGTTGTTTTCGGCGAATCAAATCGAAGCGGCAAGCAATGTCGGTAACAAGCCAACAAACGATTCCCCAAAGAACCGGCGCGACCGATAGTAACCAATAACGCGGGTCGAAACGAAATAGAAACAAATTAACTGTACGTCTATTCCAATCAACACTTCCGGCAAAAATTCCAACAACGAGCAAAACCAAACCGCCAAAAAGAATCCAACCAGTCAAACCGAGTTTCCACCATAAACGTTTGGTTACCGTTTGTGGGAATGAAAATTCTGACGCTTGTTCGTTTTCTTTCATTGTAGATTAATCATTGTTAAAAGTTTTCGCTTTAGTATTATACGACTTGTTATCCCAATTTTGAACCGTATAAGTGGACAAAATTTACCCATTTTTCGACAATCGTAGGTCGTGTGCGGAATTTATGGGTGAATGTCGTGAAACGCCGAAATTTTAGCGGCATTGACCATCACATCAATAATTCTGTAACACAACCCAATCGTAACATAACGATTCACTTGTTCCGCTTTACTCGCCAATCATAGATTTTCTTGATGATGCTGATAATTATCATAATGGTTCCTGCTATCATCAAGAACCGCCCTACCCAATTCACATGCGGACGCAAAGGGGGCGGCGGGGCTGGTTTTGGTCCAAATTTTCCAATCTTCACAGATTCGCCCGATTCTAGCGTAGTGTAAAGTGGAATTTCTTCGTCAGTAAGCAATGTCACATCAAAGTATTTATGTGGGACTGGCTCGTTTACTGATTCCCAATCAATTTTCCATTCGACCCCGTATCCATGGTCGGATTTTTGAGAATAGGTTTCAGGAACCCAAGTGTGGTTGATATTTTTCCATGAAATGTCACATTGACAACCAAAACTATATTCGGTGTGTACGGGAAGATAATCATATTTTTTTGAAAGCCAATACTCTGCCTGCACGGATTGATATCCGGGGTCACGATTCATTTCGAATTTTATGTGAAGTATATTATTAGGTAATTCATCAGCCAAAAGTAACTTGTGGAGAAAAAGTCTTTTTCTATGTTTCTCTTGGTAGTCGTATTGAAGATGTACTCCAATAGGAGAATAAAAAGGAATTAATTGGATATCCACCATGTGCAACATCGAAGCAATACGTCTTTCGGCAAAAGGGTAGCGCTCCGCGGTCGGACTGTAGTACTCGGATGTCCAGATTTCATAGTAATACTCATGCGTAAGTAATGAACGGATAATTTCATTATCACATCGGTAGAACTTTTTCGAATAATCAAAAGCGATAAAAATATTTTCATCTTTTTTATTCCTCGCAGAGTCAGTCGTATGTCCAACGATGCGACAAATACCTGAATTTATTCGCAAAAGTGAATCATCCATGCCATGAAAAGCCATTTCGACCTTTTTTTTCATAGACGGGGTAATTTCTTCTGCCGTTATCATATTGCAATGTGAAAATAAAACAATAAATAAAAAAATTTGCTGAAAACAATGTGTTATAATTTTCATAGTTGAGTTCAAGGTTAAAGTAATAACGACCGCACATAGGTTTGAATTCTCTTGATAGCACATTATTAAAACAACTTCTAAAAAGGACATTAGTTCTGCAATTTCTTAATCTTACAGGGTATATGATTTTAGAAGTTGCTTAATAAATGGTTGAATCAGTTACTTAAAATCAGCATCCCGTAGGACCTCTTGATTTACCTTTCTTTACGCCTATTTTCTCGTTTGTAGAGTTCAATTGACAATGATCCGGCACTCCTGCCGTTATAGAAGGAAAACAATATGTACCGCATCTTTCTCTTACATAACATTGAACATCAATTTCAATAATGGTCGTTGTCCCACCATTCTCCACGTTTTCACTACCCGCAAAATAACGGTTCCCCTTTTTGACATCAATGTACCTGGATGGACAAAAATTACTACCTGGCTTACAAGGTTGCGTATCACATGTTACTGTTGAGTTTCCCGAACAATTTCTCTCGTCATCTAACACATAACACGCCCCTCCCTTAACCATCTCTTGATTGGCATCTTCCCACAAAGGCGAAGAACTCATTGTTAATACAATAACACACACTACCGCGACAGCGGTACACGTCGATAAAACAAACAATTTTCTCATGATAATTTTCCTTTTCTAAAAAGGTTGTGAAAACAAAACGACTCTATAGTTAATCCGAATCCGGCTATGAATATTACACCAGCAAGGATGCTATCTCCATAATCGTAAAACGGCATTCCAACCCACTTCAACGCTTTACCGGGATTGTCTATCGGTTCGGGAGATGTCAACAACACCACGCCTGACCGCTCTTTCGACCAATCCCGCTCATTCATATCTCGTATCACTTCGTCGGTATTCCAAATTCTTGCTATGTTCCCAGTGGAATCCGGCAACCAGACAACGTAGTGCCCTATCTCATTATCCGTTTGAGGACTTAGGTGAACTATCACCGGATATCGCCAAACAATACGCGCCGACGGCTTAATTTTCATCGCAAATGTATGAATACCTCGTTTTTCCAATGCATGAGCAACATTCGCCATCGTCGCACCAGCACGAATGTCGGGGTACTGAATTTCACGTACCAAACGAATAACGTCCTCTTCTTCATTACCATATAAACGAACAATTTCACAGACACACTTCGGACCGCAAATCAAATCACCAATATTCTTTTCACTCTTTTCAACTTCGGATTCTTGAATAACATTTTCGTCGCAATATAAAAACAATGTTGTAACAACGACAACCAACAAAGGAAATAATAATGCCCGGATAACCTTCATCATTCGCTCCCCGTGCCTGTCATAACGTAAACAGGAATATCAATCTTTGGTAACTTTGGATTTGAAAATGTCATAGTCACAATCGGTTCGTCTGGAATTTTTATGTCGGTTAGTTTCATTGATGCCTGCAACTCCCACGAATC
>JAITST010000153.1 GCA_031287585.1 Planctomycetaceae bacterium
GAAGCAGGGCTTCGGTATCGGAACGAGGGGTGATAGTGTTCATGTGACTTCCTTGTCTGTAAAAAGGAAATGGAGAGAAAAAAGACATTAGACCAATCCCCCACTAAAGTTTACACACCTCCCAAACCATCTGTTTCCATACACCACTTGCCAACCTCGTCTCCATTTGCTAGAATTCCTGACTTCCTGTGACGCATTTGTTCATTTGTTGTCGCTCTTCTTTCACCACTTACTAATCTAACACTATGCAGAAACTACTATCTTCTCTCGCCGTGCTATCGTTTATTGCGTCTTCCTTGTTTGCCGCAGACCAGAGCGGTTTTCGTCCGCCAGCGGTTCCGCTTGTCGTCCACGACCCGTATTTCAGTATTTGGTCGCCAGCGGATAAACTTACCGATGCCGAGACCGTTCACTGGACAGGAGCGAAACATCCGCTGCACTTGCTTGTTCGTATTGACGGTAAAACGTATCGGCTGATGGGAACGGAACCCGCTGACGTTCCGGCGATGCCGCAAACAGAAGTTGTCGTCGGACCGCTTACAACAAAATATAAATTTGAAAATGAAACAGGTTCTATTTCTGTTATGTTTTACGCGCCGTTGTTGCCAAGTGATCTCGAATTACTAAGCCGACCGGCAACGTATTTGACTTTTTCTTTTACCGTAAAGGATTCAAAAAAGCATGACCTCGATATTTACTTCGATGCGGGAGCGGAAATCGCCGTTAATAACCCGAATCAAACGGTGAGTAAGCCAACGTCATTAGATACTGTCAGAGGTAATCTTCCATCTCAAACGATGAAAGTAGGAACTGATACGCAAAACATTCTCGGTACTCGGGGAGACGATGTCCGAATTGATTGGGGACACCTTATCGTTTCGATTCTTGCTCCGTCTCCTGCGGCTGCCGATATTTCCGCGAGAGATGGAAATATATCACGAAAAGAATTTACTGAATCCGGTAACCTTAAAACAGCATTAGCCGACCAAAAAACATATCGCGTTGATGAATCTCATCTTGTTTTGGCGGCAGTATGGCACGCAACGCAAATTATCCAAACCGGCGGTCCGATTGCCGTGATTGCTTATGATGATATTTCCAGTATTCGCTATTTTGAAAACGATTTGCCCGCATGGTGGAAAAAAGACGGTAAATCTTCGGAGAAAATGATTGAAGATGCGTGGAATGCTTTGGATACCGTTGGCAAGTCAACGATAGAATTTGAAAAACAATTTACGGAACAATTAAGTGTGGTAGGCGGAGAAGACTACGCCAAACTTTGTGCGCTTACCTACCGTCAATCCCTCGGCGCACAAAAAATCGTCGCCGACAAAAACGGGATGCCGCTGATGTTTTCAAAGGAGAATTTCAGCAACGGAAGTATCGGAACCGTTGACTTGATGTATCCGGCAAGTCCTATGCTTTTATATTACAGTCCGGCTCTGATGAAGGCAACACTTCAACAGATTCTCGATTACGGGACGAGCAAACGCTGGAAGTTTCCGTTCGCTCCGCACGATGTCGGAACGTATCCGCACGCCACCGGTCAAACTTACGGCGGCGCGGAAACAAGCGTGGAGAATCAGATGCCGGTCGAGGAATCCGCGAATATTATTATTCAAGTTGCCGCACTCGCGTTTGTCGAAGGTAACGCCGATTACGCGAAGTTACATTGGAACGTGCTGACGAAGTGGGCGAACTATTTGTTGGAGAAAGGTTATGACCCAGAAAACCAACTTTGTACTGACGACTTCGCTGGTCATCTTGCCCATAACATCAATCTGTCCGCGAAGGCGATTGTTGGTCTTGGGTGTTACGCGAAACTTGCGGAGCAACTCGGTGAAAAAAATACTGCCGCGAAGTATCGTAAAGTTGCCGAAGAGTTCGCCGCACGTTGGGTGAAAGAAGCGACGGAAGGCGACCATACGAGGTTGGCATTTGACAAATCGAACACATGGAGTATGAAGTACAACTTGATGTGGGATGTTGTTCTCGGATTGAAACTTTTCCCGCGTGAGGTCATTGACCGCGAGATTACGTACTACAAAACAAAACAGAACGAGTTCGGTTTGCCGCTTGATAACCGTTCGCTTTACACGAAGAACGATTGGATTCTTTGGACGGCGGCGATGACCAATAACCGTGAAGATTTCGATGCGCTGCTCAAACCGGTGATAAGATTCATTAACAACACGGACAAACGTGTTCCGGTTTCCGATTGGTATTTCACAGACACGGCAAAGTACAAAGGTTTTCAGGCACGGAGCGTTGTCGGCGGATTTTGGGCACCGATGTTGCGAAACGCCGAACAGTGGAGGGCTCAGGCGAAACTGGGAGCAAACATTTCCGGTAACTGGGCACCGATTACTATGAGCGAAATTGTCGGTTATCTTGTTCCGACAGCGCAAACGGAAAAGACTCTTTGGCAATACACGTTTGAAAAACCAGCGGAGAATTGGAACGCCGAAGATTTCAACGCAACCCAGTGGAAGGAAGGTACGGCGGGTTTCGGTATACGTAATACGCCGGGCGCGATTGTTAAAACGGTATGGAATGGCGACGATATTTGGCTTCGCCGGACATTCGATTTAGCACAGCAAGATATACCGAGCGACTGCGAAGTTCGTCTGTCAATTCATCACGACGAAGACGTTGAAGTTTATCTGAACGGCAAACTGGTCTTGCAGCAAACTGGTTATACTTCCAATTATATGTCAGTGAAATCAGCAGCCCTGAAAGAATCGCTCCGCAACGGTAAAAACACGTTTGCTGTCCATTGTCACCAAACAATGGGCGGGCAGTATATTGATGTGGGAATTGTGCTGGTGAAGGTTAGTAAGTAATTCACGTACACTTTTTGTCGGTGGTGAGCAGTCGCCAATATGTGAGTCAACACAAAAAAAGAGACGCAATAATTATTGCGTCTCTCATTCAAACCAACTGCGTAAAAATTACGGAGCAGTTGATTCCGGAGGCACGTCCGCTGCCGGCTTATCTGTCGCAGTAGCACCAGTGTCTCCAGCACCAGCCGATGTATCCGTAGTAGCCGGTTTTGTTTCAGTCTTACTACCACAACCAAGTGATAATCCAACGACACAGCAAGCGATCAAGCAAAATGCAAACAACTTTCTCATAATTCACCAAATACTTTCTAATTCTGGTGTTAGACCAATGAAATCCGTTCCCGGTCAACGCCATCCTGGCAACCATAATTGACTAACGACGTGATACCGCACCACGTCACCACAGACAATCATACCGTATCTATTCCCATTTGGCAATAACCTTTGACGAAAAATCAAGAAAATTTACAATTTTTTCGGGTTTACAAAAAGAAAATTCAAAATAGACACCGTAAAAGCCAAATTTTAAGGAATTTAACGAAATTCCCCAGACGGAATTGTTCAAGAATGGAATTAGTATTTAGGAATTTCTAATTTGTCCTGCTCGTCTAAAATTTCGAGAAAAACGTTACCCATATATTATTCTCCGTTACACAATTGGCATAAACACAAAAATTCAGCCGCGCCGCGAACTAACACATTGTCAACAATATACCATTCAACATTGTACCACAAGGAAACTCAGCGGTGGACTGCAAAATCTGGGCGCGAAATGGGGGGAGTTTCCGTCCAGCAAACCCGAACAAGGGTGTGTAAACTTTAGTGGGTGATTGGTATAACGTCTTTTTTCTCTCCATTTCCCTTTTACAGACAAGGAAGTCCCCATGTTTACTATCACCTCCCGTTCCGATACCGAAGCCCTGCTTCATGAAAAATTTCAAGCCCTTCTCTCCGAACTCGATACAGTTGGCGATAACGCAAGTTCCGGTCACGTCCTCGACACGGTGTTTGATTCTTGGGGACGACTTTCTCTTCACCGCGATTCGAA
>JAITST010000442.1 GCA_031287585.1 Planctomycetaceae bacterium
GGAAAGAAGGTCGAACAAACGTTCGATGTCGGTAAAGCAATTAAAAAACGGTTATAGGCGTTTGTTGAAAGTCGTTTGGCATTGTGATATACTGTTGTCATTCCTCTTTGTGTTTTTTATCCGTTACATTTCACAACCATTTTCACATTTAACAGAAACTAGAAAAATGATTAACTCCAATTTTTCACGCCGTTCCTTTTTACAAACATCCGCCTTGGCGGTTGCGTCACCGCTTGTTGTCCCGTCTTCCGTTTTCGGCAAAGACGGCAACGTTGCTCCCAGCGAACGAATCACGATGGGACTCATCGGCTGCGGTTCGCACGGTCTCGGTTGGAATCTTCCGCTGATGCAGAAAAACCCGTTGCAGCAGGTCATTGCCGTTTGCGATATCGACCAAAATTATCTTGCCAAAGGGAAACAGCGAGTTGATGATTTCAACTCCAAAACGTTCGGCACGAATTATAAAGCGTGCGACGCTTATGCTGACTTCCGTGACCTCATCAACCGCAAGGACATTGATGCCGTTGACATTGTAACGCACGACCCGTGGCATGTTCTGATGTCCGTGTTCGCGATGAAAGCAGGCAAAGACGTGATTTGCGAAAAGCCGACACTCACGATTGAGGAAGGCAAGTTGCTCGTCAAGACGCAAAAGGAAACGAAGCGGGTTTTCCAAACCGCCGGCGAAGTCCGCAGCGTTGACCAATTCCAGCAAGTTGTCAACCTTGCCCGCAATGGTCATCTCGGCGAAATCAAAAATGTCAAAGTGCTGCTGCCTCCGGGTAATCGAATTGACCGCGACCCGTTGAAGCGGAAATTAAATTTCCAAGAGCAGGAAATCCCGAAGCACATTAACTACGAAATGTGGACGGGACCGGCTCCGCTGTTGCCGTACATTCCGGCGAGACACCATTATAATTGGCGTTGGAACTTTGCGTACAGCGGCGGCGTGATTACCGACTGGTGTCCGCACATGATGAATCTTGCTCAATGGGTGTTGGACTTGGACAATTCCGGTCCGACCGAAGTTACCGGAACGGGAACGTTCCCGAAGGCAGATGACGTTTGGAACACGGCGGAGGACTTCAACGTTAAGTACAAACTCGCGAACGGAATCACGTTAGAACTCACAACGGAAGTTGCCGGTATCAAAGTTGAAGGAACGAAGGGCTGGGTTCTCGCTCGCGGTTGGCGCGAACAACCGCTGCGGGCAAGCGACGAGAAACTGCTCGAAATCAAGTTTGATAACTCCGCGCCGGAGTTGAAAAATTACGGCATACCGGAAAGTACGGTTCGCTGGCAAGACCGGAATTGGGCGGGCGGTGAACACATCGACTTTGCGTTGCGGGTTAAGGACCGCGGCGAGTGTTATTACACGCCGGAAAGCGGACACCGGACTCATACGATTGCGCACATCGGCAACATTTCGATGCTGCTGAAACAAAAGTACGGCAAGGACGTGACGCTGCATTGGAATCCGCAACTGGAAAAGTTTGAGAGCGGCTACGCCGACGAAGCAAACTCTCACGCTTCGTTCAAACGTGAACAGCGTGAACCGTGGACATTCGACAAGATTGATTCGTGGATTAACGTTGGTTAAAAATCAGTGGACGGTTACGGTATTTCATTTCGGTTGATTCAAAAACACAACTCACTTTCAGGACTTTTTATGAAAAACATTACACAACTATTCATCACCTTCGCTTTCAGCGCATCCGTTTTCGCTCAGACCGCGGCATTGCCCGAATCGCAATTTTTTGCGATTTGTATGGACACTCACGACACGAAAAAACGTTCCATTGAAGAACAAAGCGTGATGCTGAAAGAACTCGGCTTCGTTGGTATGAAGCATTTGAATCTCGGCAGAATTCAGGAACGTGTCGAGTCGTCGAAGAAGCACGGCTTGAAACTCATTATGGTTTATCTGACGATAGACGTTTCCAAGAATCCGCCGTTTGACGCAAAACTTGCCGAATCGCTCGCGTGTTTGAAAGACAGCGGCACGATGTTGGCGTTGAATATCAACGGCGGCAAACCGTCGGATGTTTCGCTTGACGACAAAGCCGTGTCGGTGATTCGGGACATTCTGAAAATCACGGAACCGCTCGGCGTAAAAGTGATTCTCTATCCGCACCTTAATTCGCTGGTGGAGAAAGTTGATGATGCCGTTCGGCTCGCAAAACGTTTTCCGAATAATGAGGTTGGCGTGATGTTCAACCTTTGTCATTGGGCGGCGTATGATAAGAGCGAAAACTTGGAGACCGCGCTTCGTTCAACGCTGCCCTACCTTGCCGCCGTTTCCATCAACGGGACGGACACGCCCGAAGAAATCCAAGCGAAAAAAGGCAACTGGATACAACCGCTGGATGCTGGTTCGTATGATGTTTCGCAAGTGCTGAAAGTGCTGGACAAAATCAATTATACGGGTCCCGTCGGCTTGCAATGTTTCGGAATAAGGGGCGATTCCAGAGTTCATCTTGAACGCTCGATGAAGAAATGGAAAGAGATGAGAGAAAGGAACGTCTCTACAACACCGCTGTAATTTATGGTAAACTGGTTATCCTACAATGACCGTCACACTGTGTTGGCGGAACATCTTAAACCTTAACCAACATAACCCACCATGCCGCACAAATACTTAGCCGTTGATATGGGCGCATCGAGCGGACGACATGTTGTCGGACTTTTCGATGGTGCTAAACTTACACTCGAAGAAGTCTATCGTTTTGAGAACGGTCCGATGCGTATGCGCGGCTCGTATTACTGGAACATACTCGGTCAATGGTCGCATATTCAGGCGGGGCTGGAAGCGGCGGGCGTTAAGGCGGGACGCGATATTGTTTCGGTCGGTGTTGATACCTGGGGGGTTGACTTTGCGTTGCTTGGTCGCGGCGATACCCTGCTCGGCAACCCGTCGTGTTATCGTGACCCGCGTACTGATGGTGCGATGGAGAAGGCGTTTGAGACTGTCCCGCGTGATGAAATTTTCGCGAATACCGGTTTACAGTTTATGCAGTTCAACACGCTGTATCAGTTTCTCGCGATGAAGTGGGCGGATTCGCCGCTGCTCGATATTGCCGAAACGTTTTTGATGATGCCGGATTTTTTTCATTGGTTGTTGTCCGGCGTTAAGAGCAACGAGATGACCGACGCAACGACAACGCAAATGTTTGACCCGCAGAAAAACGACTGGGCGTTTCGGATGCTAAAAAAGTTTTCGCTGCCGACAACGATGTTGCAAAAGTGTTCGTCACCCGGTACGATACTTGGTACGTTACGTGAATCGGTTGCGCAGTCAACGGGTTTACAACACGCGAAGGTTGTGTTGCCCGGAACACATGATACGGCATCGGCGGTGATGGCTGTTCCGACTGCGAGTGCGGCAGGGGCGACAGATTGGTGCTACATCAGTTTGGGAACGTGGGCGTTGATGGGAATCGAGTCGCCCGGTCCGATTGTGAACGACATTGTTTCCGGTTTCAATTTCACAAACGAAGGCGGAGTAGGCGGCACGACACGGCTGCTAAAAAACATAAGCGGACTTTGGTTGATACAGGAATGCCGCAGAACGTGGAATCAACAAGGCGCAAAAAATTCGTCGGGTATGCCGCTTGATTGGAAAGATTTGAACCTGCTGTCAGCCGCCGCGAAGCCGTTACAATCGTTCATAAACCCTGATGCCCGCGACTTCCTAAGCCCAACCGATATGCCCGAAGCGATACGGTCATTCTGCAAACGAACTGGTCAGACGATACCCGAAACAAACGGCGCGGTGTTGCGTTGCGCGTTGGAAAGTATCGCGATGAAGTTTCGTCACGTGTTGGAGATGTGCGAAAAAATAAGCGGTAACAAAATAGAAACGATACATATAGTCGGCGGCGGTACAAAGAACAGCCAACTATGTCAGGCAGCCGCAGACGCAACGGGCAGACGGGTAGTAGCCGGACCGATAGAGGCAACAGCAATCGGGAACATAATGATGCAAGCGGTGGCGTTAGGAGAAGTAAAGTCGATCCAGGAAGCGAGAGCAGTTATCCGCAACAGTTTCGACGTGATAGAATTTGAACCAACTCACGAGCATCTGGCACATTGGAATGATGCTTATGAGAGATTTTTGACTATAGGCAACTTCTAAAAAACCCCACGTCGATTGCAAAGTAAAAAAATCCCAATAATCTCGAACATTTTCGTTTTTCACACGTATAACATCCCGTATTCTGTTTTTTTGATTCATGGAGGTAATCAGATGGACACGCGCGATTCAAATTTTTATCAGCAGTTGTCGTTGTTGAGCGGCGTATTTAAACATCTGAGCGATCCGCGTAAACGTCGCGGAGTTCGTCACCGTTTTGATTCGTTATGCGTGTTGGTGTTTTTGGCTTTGATGGCTAGAATAACCGAGATGGCTGTACTTGTTCGTCGTTCCGAATAACAACGGCGTGTTTGGTGATGTTGTTGATGCGTTGATTGATGGCAAAACGTATTGTCAAAGTTACGACGAAAACGGAACCTGAAACTTACACGGCGTTGAAGGAATGTTTCGACGATTCCAAAATCAATGTGGGCAGACCGCACGCGGAAACTATTGAAAAAAAACGGAATTGAGTTTGGAAAGTTATGGTGTAACGCTCTTGAAGGCGATTGGTTACAAGCATCGCCCCGAATTTTGTTTGGGCGGCACTTATTCTGCGACTGATGCGTAATCATTTTCTGTGCTGCGGCTGTTGCCAAATCCAGACGACATCTTGCGGGCAGTCGCGGAGAATATTCAGTGGAGTCCGTCACATCTACTCAATTTGCTAGCGTTCAAAATCTGATATTGCCAACAAATCAATGATAAAAGGAATAAAACGTTCACTAGTTTTTGCGGTAAAAGCTGATACTGCGTCACGTAACGATACGACATTGTTACGAATTTATTGAGAAAGACTGTACAAATAAACGGGGAAAATGCCATGAGGATTTTTTAAGTGGGAGAACTTTGCAATTCTCGTGACAAAATTGGTAGGAGGCTGGAAAAATGTGGGAAAAAAATACACGCGGAGTATTTTATCACTTTTTCGGCGTGGGACAAGGGGGTTTTAGAAGTTGCCTCATGTTATTGTTGTTATCTAACTCTATTGTCCAATCGGATATATTGTAACCATCATTCACCCCGACTGCACCCGCTTCGTTATAACGGCCTCATTTTACGGTGAGTACATTTTTTGTAGGTGTTGTATAACCACCCCACTGTTTGCGACAA
>JAITST010000258.1 GCA_031287585.1 Planctomycetaceae bacterium
GGCGAAGAGTCCCGACCTCGAAATCGCAGAGCGGGCGAAACGATTGTTGTCTCAATTCGACGCACGTTCAGTACGAACGAGCAACGACAGCGACATCAACGAAGTTCTCAAACAGATGCTCAACGAGACCGAAGTGTCCGCGAAAATCTGGCACGTCCAATATCTCGGCAACTTCCGCGAACTCCGTAACGCCGAAGGTTTGTCGTCGCTCTGCCGCTTTCTGCGGTTTTCACGTGAACCGTCAATTCGTGCGGAGTCGGCGAAGGTTATTATCGCGTTGTCGCCAAGCACACCAACGTTACGGCGGCGCTGGTTTCAAGCAGTGAAGAAGATTAACGGTAAAGCACAAAACGATGTTGTGCAGTGTCTCGTCGCCGATTACATCACCGCGTTTGAAATTGCTGACCGCATTCAAAAACGTATCGAAGACGGCGAAGCGGATTCCGCGAACACAACCGACAAGGTTGCGTTACTCGAAGCCGCCAAACGTTTCGCGGGAACGTTGAACGAGTTTCGCGGCGTACCGGAAAATGTTGACTATATGAAGGGTAGTATGACGGACATACTGTTGTACTACGCACTCGCGGAGTTGTACGACACCGCCAGCGCGACTGCCGAAACAGAGCAAGCCGTCGCCGACGCACTCGCGTTACGCGGTGAAAAACCAGCGGCGGCGAACCCATATATGCTTTTTGACCTGCACCAAATCTCGGCGTGGGCAGCGTTTCACTCGCAAGCGTCGTTTGTAATTGCGGAACGCGGACGATTGTTATGGGCTGAACAAGAGTTGCAACAAATTATTGAGGAACACAAACTATTGAAGTTGTCCGACGAAATAGAACACAAGATAAATAGTCAGGAATCCGCCGCGAAATGGCGCGAGGTAATGATGGAAGAAAACAAAACTGAAACCGGTAAAGCGGTCAACGCGTTTCCTGATGCAAAAAAATTTATACCGTTCATCCTTGCAGGTTACGCCGACATTTGCAGCGAGCGTGACCAATTTGACGAATCCGCTATGTTGCTGGAACTGGCGATACCGTTTGTTGAAAATATGTCGCGTAACGGTATTCCGCTAACATTTAACCGAGCGACATTACATGCACGGCTCGGTTGCTACAAGTCGAAAGCGGCGGCGGCAAGAGGTGATTGGAAGGCAGCGAAAGAGACGGTGGACGCAGCGTTGAACGCGAGCCGTAACGATTCGGACTTGTTGATTATGCGTTGGCAGGTAGAAAAAAACATCCCAGATTTGCCGAACGATTACAAGTTGAAAACAATAGCAATGATAAACGAAGCACTGGGAAATATCCGCCAAAGTTTCAATCAAGGAACGTCGGATGATGAGAGCATTGCAACACGTTATAACGAATACGCATGGCTATCGTCCAGCACAAACCGTGAACCGGAATTAGCAACCCACTACATAGCAAACGCTCTAAAAATCCAACCGGAAAATTGGGCATACCTAGACACGTTCTCTTATGTCCTTGCATCAAAAGGAGAGATAAAAAAGGCAATAGAAAACCAAAAAAAACTTACGCTACGTTATCCAGAAAGGACAGTATTGCAAACTGGATTAAAACGATTTGAGGGAATGTAGGAAATGTTGCTTATGGGTGTGTAAAAATTAGTGGGGAATCCATTGTAAATAGGTTTCCCACTAAGTTTTACACACCATATAAGTAATGAAAATCTCTAAAAACTCTTTTTTAACGCGGAGGACACAAAGAGTCGCAGAGGAGTATTTTTTTGTAACTTATTCTATCAGCGTCTAATCCCAATGTCTCTTGCTTTATATTGTATCAAGAGTTACCATTGCAGGCAGATACGGTTTTCATTGTAGTAGCCGATTATCACGGAGGAGTCAATGTCGAGAGCTTATTCACTAGATTTACGAAGACGGGTGATGGACGACATCGTGTCCGGTTTGAGTTTGCAAAAGACCGCAAACAAATACCGCGTGTCCAAACAATGGATACAGACACTCAAAAAGCGGTTCAAAGAAACCGGTTCCTACGAAGCCAAGCCGCTTCAAGGTGTTGCCGGACGAAAGCGAGTTCTCAAAAACTATCAAGAACAACTCCAAGAACTCGTTACCCAAACTCCCGATGCCGCTCTCGAAGAACTCGTCGCACAACTTCCCGTCAAAGTCAGTACCTCAATGGTCTATCGTGAACTCCAGTTCCTCAAATTAACTTATAAAAAAAGTGGTGTATGCCGCCGAACAAGACCAACGGATGTTGCACAAAAGCGTGCTGAATGGAAAGTGAAGCAACTCGGTCTCAATCCCGGAAAACTCGTGTTCATCGACGAATCCGGTGCGAAGACGACCATGACGCGGCGTTATGGTCGTTCTCCGAAAGGCAAGCCGATTGTTGATAAGGTGCCTCACGGGCATTGGCAAAACATCACTTATGTTTGCGGTATTAGGCGGAGCGGTATTGTTGCTCCGAAAAGTTTTGTTGGCGGAATGACAACGAAACGATTTGTCGCCTATATTCGTGATGAAGAAAGGAGATATTGTTGTGCTGGACAATTTGTCGGAACATAAGAGTCCGTGTGTTTGTTGTTTGATTGAGCAGCGCAAGACGCGTTTGCTTTATTTACCTCCGTACAGCCCTGACTTGAATCCGATTGAAAATAGTTTTGCGAAAGGGAAGTCGATTTTGCGGAAGGCAAAGATTCGTGATGTCGATCAGTTGCTTCTCTTTTGGAACAATCGCAGAAATACTTCACGCCTAATGACTGC
>JAITST010000374.1 GCA_031287585.1 Planctomycetaceae bacterium
ACCGTTGCACACGATACCTGTGATACGGTCAATGTTTTGAATTTAATCGAAGGAGAAGAAGCCGTTGTCGAAAGTCCGACCGGGAACTTTGAACCTTTCATCGTCCATTATGCGGAAACATTTATCGTCCCGGCTTCGGTGGGAAACTATACCATTCGTCCTTATGGAGTTTCGCAGGGAAAACCCTGCGGTACGATTAAGGCTTTTGTACGGGAGTAGAAGAGCGGCGTTTCGCGTCTCCACCTCCCAACAAATGTTTGACATTAGGCAATTTTCCTACATACTTAATCAACATTTTTGTTTTATTTTGTTCGTGAGGTTAGTAGTCAAAAAGAAGTAAGATATACAACTAAAAAATTATCAACAAAATATATTAGACGTATTATTTATTGTCGCGGTTTTTCATTGATTGCCGCATTATGGCTTTAACGCGGATTTCATGCGGTATTGTGGTTTGCCCCTTCCGATACTATTCGCAAGCAAACGTCAGAGGCATTGAAAAATCCTCGTTACCGGTGTTGTGGAGTATAGCGAGTCGGTACTGTGACTTTATTGGTTTTACTCCTTCTAGGATTTTTGAGCCGGCTGTTTTTCTTCGTTGTCTCAAGTAATGGCTGTGAGAGTGTGTCCGCTTTGTTGTGGTCGCCGCTTACCATTACCGCCACGTCTGGTTGTTTGGCGTTACGTTTCAGATGATTGGTGAAGAAGTCAACTGTTTTCTTTATGAAATCCGGTCGTGTTACAAAGAAACCATCGTGACCAGCATCTTTCGCGACAAGTAACTCAACTTCAACATTCACATCTTTGAGTGCTTTTTCAAAACGCACACTTTGGTCAAGATTTACCAGTTTATCTTGGTCGCCGTGCAAGATGAGGAACGGCGGCATATTCTTTTTCACGTGATAAAGCGGGCTGGCACCTTTCGCTATTTCAACACTCGCATCCTTACCGCCAAGCAACGACAATACCGGCTCACGTACTACGTGAAACTCTCCCCAGTTCTTTGTCGTTATAACAAAATCGGTCGGACCATAAATATCACAAATCGCTTGAACCACACTCGACTGGTCGAGGTTTTCACCAACATCGTACTTCTTTGTATCGCCGGTAGTACCGAGCAACGCAACTAAATGTCCGCCAGCCGACGCTCCCCAGACTCCAACTTTTTCGGTATCAAAGTTGTACTCGTTCGCGTGCGCACGTAACCAACGAATCGCGGACTTGCAATCTTCGAGTTGGGCGGGAAACGGTTTTTCCGTCGCGTAGCGATAGTTTATACTCGCGGTTGCGAAACCCTGATTAACGAGTATCAGGTTCGGAGAGTTATCCTTACTGCCTGCCGTCCAGCCGCCGCCGTGAATCCAAACGACAAGCGGTAACTTTTCAGTACGGTCTTTGTAGTCGTCCGGCAACATAATATCAAGTTGCTGCCGCACACCGCCGCCGCTGACGTAAGGAATGTTTTTGAATGTAACAGGTTCTTTCGCTGTAAGAGTTGCGGTATGAGTTAAAATGAGCGAAATGAACGTAACGAATAGTAGGGTTGTGAGACGTTTCATAGTTGTAGATTAGTTAAAATGTTGTTAGGTTTCGTTGGCAACGCACCAACGTGGGGTATTACAGTGTAACAGATGGTATATGATTGTAAAGAGCGGTCACGCAAATTATAACGTAAAAATTTGCTACGCACGGATACGCGGTGGACACGGTGAAAATGAACGTAACGATTATATTTGATACCCGTTCCTCTTTTACGGACACTTCTAATAATTCCAATTTTCTCGGGGCAACATTTTGGCTATAATCGTTATTGCAGTCAACACTCTCACAAGTAATGTACCGCGAATAATACGACAAAAAGAATGTTTATTGCGATAGCGGTATCTACGAGACGATTAACGCAACAGTTGCAGTTTCCGTTTGGCGGAGCGTTTGCCTACGGCAACGTTTCGCCGATTCTTCCTTAAAGCGAAGTGAGAAAATATGATGTATGAACAATTAGTAGAAATAGAAAAAGAGTCTTCTGTTGAATCTTCTGGTATGTCACCGCTTGAAACGTATCTGCGTGAGATAAACGAGACATCTCTTTTGACTGCGGAGGAAGAACAGACGTTGGCTGCTGCTATCGGTCTTGGCGACTTGGCGGCTCGTGACCTGATGGTGCGTGCGAATCTGCGTTTGGTAGTAAATATCGCACGCGGTTATACTGGAAAGGGACTCGGTTTGCCCGACTTAATCGAGGAGGGGAATCTCGGTTTGTTGAGGGCGGTCGAAGGTTTTGATCCGACGATGGGAACACGTTTTTCGACTTACGCCAGTTACTGGATTAAGCAGTCGATTAAACGGGCGTTGATTAACTCGTCGAAAACGATTCGGATTCCGGCGTATATGATTGAGTTGCTCTCAAAGTGGCGACGGGCGACCAATCGGCTATGCGACGAACTCGGGCGAATGCCGGCACCTGAGGAGGTGGCACGGGTTCTTGGGCTGCCGCGAAAGAAGTTGCCGATTATCAAGCGGGCGATTCTGATTTACAATCTCACACCGCAGACTGAGCAACCGGATAACGGCTGGTCGCTCGGAGATTCGATTATGGACGAACGTCACCGCATGCCTGACGAGGAGTTGTTGGCGAGTGACAATCTGAGTTTCGTTTTGCAGCAAATCGAGTCGATGCCCGCCCGTGAATCCGCAGTGTTAAAACGCCGTTTCGGTCTTGACGGTTTCGAGCCGCAAACGCTAAAAGGAGTCGGCGAAGCGTTATCGTTGACACGTGAGCGCGTGAGACAGATTGAAATCGAAGCGTTACAGCAACTAGGTGAATCGCTGGACGGTGTGAATAAGATGATGAAGTGGTAAGAGTGATGTGAAGACGAACACTCGCTGTTTTGTAACCATACAAATATGTATTGTACGATTACAAAGCAGCGAGTGTTTGTTTTGGTCATGTGCGGAATTTATGGGTGAATGTCATGAAATGCCGAAACTCTAGCGGTGTTGACCATCACATCAATAATTCTGGAACATGACCCGATTTTCAACCGTGACAAGTATAAAATCGCGGTTCAACAACGCTACTTATCCAGCGACTTGATTCTGACATTCTTAAACGAAACCGGGTCGCCGTGTCCGAGAAAACCTACGAACCCTTTCTCGCGGAACAAGCCCGGATGCTGTTTACCATCTAGCAACGGTTTATCACGGAACTCGACAAGGTCAGCATCAACCGTCACCTCACCATTAACCGTAACTTTAATCTTCGTTCCCGTCGCGGAGACTTCCATCGTGTTCCACTCACCGATTGGTTTCAGGTAGTCGTTTTTCTCCGCGTTACGTTTCGCTGGAACAATACCGTAAATCGAACCGTGATACTGATATTTTTTCAGATTCTTATATTGAGCCGCAGAGTTATCAAGAATCTGAATCTCCATCCCGTTGTACGCCGCGTCTTTTTTCGCGGATTCCGAACGGATACCAACTCCGTTATTCCCGCCTGCCGGCATACGAAACTCGAACCGGAAAATGAAATCGCCGTATTCCTTTTTCGTCAGCAGATTACCACCCTTCCGACAAACGATAACGCCATCCTCAATCGGATAACCTTCAATCGCACTCTGCCAAATATCAGGCGAAAGAGCCGCACCGTCGAACAAAAGTTCAAAACCGTCCGTCTTCTCGTCGGACGAAAGAACATTATCCGCCGCCGTCAGAACCGAACAAGTCAAGACAAAACAAAACAAGAAACAAACAGTATTTCTCATAACAAAATCCTTTCAGAAAAATGGTGAAACAAAAAACAATGGTGAATTTTAGATTTTAGATTTATGATTTTAGATTGCAGTGTACGCGAAATTGTCGCAAATGAAAACAACGCTACTATAAAAATCTAAAATCACAAATATAAAATCTAAAATAATTTACTTATCAATCTCCTTAAACAACT
>JAITST010000518.1 GCA_031287585.1 Planctomycetaceae bacterium
TACGGAGGCGTGCAAGAGTTTCTTTCGCTGCCGAAAGAAATGGACGAAAGAGCTACGCTCTCGAATCTCCCAAAAATTTCACCTATTCAATGCCAATGTTTCAAAGAACTAGGGTATAACTTTTAATTATCCACAACCAACATTTTGGGTCACGACTCATCACGACACAAACAATTTTCAACCGTGACAAGTACACTTCTTTGTGCAGGCGAGATAAAAGCCTACTCTATTGGTTGCGTAGAAAACAATGTCGCTGATTTCGGATTTGGCAATACACTCGCCGCCGGTGTTGGTAGCGTCGGCACTGTCAATTCTTCAACACCCAAAATTTCAACATTGGTTATACTTGGGTCTTCGCGGCGTAACTCTTCCAAACTCAGTTTAACATCCGGCAAGACATCATTGATTTTTGATGACGGCGGTAATTCCTGACGTAACGGAGTATCGAGTCCCGGAAGATTCGGCGGCACAAAACGATTGTCCTCAGGTATCGGATTAATGTCGTCGTCATCCGGCACACTCGGCGGGATACCGAGGTCGTTGCGATTATTGTTACTGTGACTGTTACCACCTTGCCAACCGCTGCTGCCGTTTGTAGTTCGACTATTAGTTTCGGGAGTGGTATGGGTGACACCGCTACCGCAATTTTTACAACCTTCTCCACTACCGGTATTCACAGTATTTCGGTTGTAAATTACTGATGCTCCATTGGCGGAATACTGGCTATCGGTAAACAGTGAACCAGACCGAAACATCGGGTCACAACATTCGTCACCATAACCCGAAAACGTCGGGCTACAATAATCATAAGGCGACCCGCACATCCGGCAACCGCTAACGAGCGAAACCAAAAGTAACAATAACGAAGAACGACAAAAAAATCCAGCCATCGACTATCTCCTGAAAAGATAGATAAATTAAACAAACAAAATAAACTACAAGACGCAATAACAGCGACTCTACACAACCGTTATCGTCTGCATAATCGAAATAATCAGAAAATTTTGTCCATTTTGTCAAGATTTACGTTGGAACTATGGGTTTGGACGGAAACGGTGAGAGTGACTCATTGACTGGGTTGTTGGTAAGTGGATGGAAAACGCGGACAAAAACGCCAGCGGAGTATTTTACCACTTCTTCGGCGTGGGGTGGGAGGTTTTTAGAAATTGCCTAGAGTGTTTCAAAACTCTTGTGCAAGGATGCCGTTTAACTGTTCCCTATCCCCTCGCTTCGTTCTTCATTGCTTCTTCTACTGCCGCCAGTTCTTCTACCGTGTTAATCCCAAGACTTTCTATTGGTTTTAGCACCGGTAATGCCAGTACCTTTTTTCCTTGTTTGTTTAGAATTGATGGCGTGTCTGTTATGTAGTATTCTTTTTGTGCGTTGTTGGTTTTTAGACTTGATAGTGCAGTCAACAAATCGGGGCTGTGGAACAGGTAGTAACTCATATTTACTTCTGTTATCTTCTTCTGCTCCTCTGTCGCGTCCTTTTCCTCCACTATTGCCTGAAAATTTCCGCTTTTGTCACGTACTATTCTTCCCAGTCCGGCTGGATTTTGTTTGTTTGCCGTACCTAGTATGCATGCGGGCGTTTTGTTTTGTTCGTATGATTCAAACAGTTTTTGTACCGACTCCCTCCGAATCATCGGGCAATCGCCCGCCACTACCAGTACCGGACAATCAACGTCCGTCAACTCGTCTCGGCACATCATTACCGCGTGACCTGTACCGAGTTGTTCCGTTTGTTCGACGTAAACCAAGTTGCGATAGTTCGCGAGCGTTTCGCGCACCAAGTCACTACGGTAGCCGACTACAACAATTATTCGTTCGATACCCACCGCCCCCAGTGTGTCGAGTACATACTCAATCATCGGGCGCCCAAGTATCGGAAAAAGAACCTTTGGCAAATCGGACTTCATACGTGTACCTTTGCCAGCTGCCATTACTACCGCGACTCGTGACATTTTATTTTTCCTGCTGCTATTGTAACGTTCAATATTGTAACGTCCACTGTGAAAATACGGTTTGTCAAAACCTCTTGCAAACCAAAACGCCATATTGTACAATGTTCCGGTGTTCTTGACAATATCCGTCTTTTTTTTTCAACAAGCAATTATGAGTACAATACGGTTTGAACTTGCACGAATAGTTATCAGTGAAATCAATAACCAGCAAGTTATTTATTTACGCGAAGTTGGCGGCAGCCGCGAATTTCCTATTGTTGTCGGCATTTTCGAGGCGACCAGCATTGACCGTCGTGTCAAGCAATCGTCCACACCGCGTCCGCTCACTCACGACCTCATCATAAACCTTGTTGAACTTTTCGGCGGACAAATTCAAGACGTTTATATTCACACACTCGAAGGTGAAACATATTTCGCGTCGCTGCGAATCAGCACGTCAAACGAAATCAAAGAACTGGATATCCGCCCGTCCGATGCTGTCGCAATCGCGGTAAGTTGTCAGCCGCACTTACCGATTATGATTGAAGAACGTGTTATCGAACGAGTGGTGAAACAGGTCTGAAATAATCACAGGTCGTGATAACTGTTGTAAACAATTCCTTTAATCTTGTTATTAACCCTTTTCCTTATGGAGAAAAACTATGAGACGTATTCTCAATCAGTGTTCAATTGCTTCGGCGATTGTTTTTTGTTTGTTCGTAACTTTTGTAAACGGTGCCGAACTGGTTTATAAGAAAATTGTTGTATCAGACAAGTTTCACGCCGAAGGTGCTACTTTCGGTGACTATAACAACGATGGCAAACTCGATATTGCGTCGGGACATTTTTGGTATGAAGGTGGTGATTTCACTAAACGTCATCAGATTTACGAAGGTGAGGATTTCGACCCAAAGGGTTATTCGAATAACTTTGGTATGTTTTCGTATGACATTAACGGCGACGGTTGGCTTGACATAATCGTTTGTCCGCACCCGGGAACAACTTCGTATTGGTACGAAAATCCGAAAGGCAAAGACGAACGATGGAAAAAATACGAAGTCTCCATTGAACTCGGAAACGAATCGCAACTCTTTGTTGACATCAACAAAGACGGTCGTCCCGAAATTGTTTTCAATCGTAACGGCTTCTTCGGTTTCGCTGAGTTTGACCTGTCGAATCCGCACGATGCGTGGAAGTTTACGTCGGTCTCCGGCGACAAACCGAATAAGAAGTACCAGCGTTATTTTCACGGACTCGGCAGCGGCGACGTGAATGGTGACGGCAGAATCGACTTACTTGAAATGGACGGTTGGTGGGAGCAGCCGGAGGATTATAAGAAGACTCCGTGGACATTTCATCCGTTCAAGTTCTCCGATGCCGCGTCGCATGTACTCGTGTTTGATGTTGACGGCGACGAGTTGAACGATGTTGTCACGACACGTCATTGTCACGAATACGGATTCGGCTGGTTCAAACAGGTAAAGAAGGACGGAGCGATAACCTTTGAGTACAACGAACTCATACCGCGTGAACCGTCAGACGATTTCGTGCCGAAGATTAGCCAGTTTCATTCGATGACGGCTGTTGATATGAATGGCGACGGCATACCGGATGTTGTAACGGGAAAACGTTGGTGGGCGCACGGTCCGAATAACGACAAAGCACCGAACGATCCGGCGATACTGATGTGGTGGGAAACAAAACGCGACAAGGCAACCGGTAAAGCAACATTGATTCCGCACATCATCGACGATGCGTCAGGCGTAGGAACGCAAGTGACAACCGGCGACCTGAACGGCGACAAAATTCCGGATATTATAGTCGGGAACAAACGCGGAACGTTTGTGTTTATCAGCGTTAAGCCGTGAAGATGATATGTAACAGGTGTGTTTTATAAACTATTCCCTTTAACCCAAACAACAACCAATATGGAAAACACTCAATCACTTACGTTACTGACACCGGACGAAATCAAGCCGCTTGCTGCAAAGGCGAGGGCTTTGACTGATGAGTTAGACCGGTTGTTGCTTGGTCGGAGCCAGTTGCACCGGCTTGTGGCGATTGCGATATTCAGTCGCGGTCACGTGTTGCTCGAAGGCGTGCCGGGAGTCGGTAAAACGGCACTTATCAAGGCACTCGGCGAGTTACTCGGTTTGTCGTTCGGGCGTGTACAGTTCACGCCCGACCTTATGCCGAGCGATATCCTTGGTACGAACATTTTGCAAGAGAGTACCGGCGGCGGACGGCAACTTACGTTTCAACCAGGTCCGATTTTCTCAAACATTCTGCTTGCTGACGAAATCAATCGTGCGTCACCGAAAACGCAATCCGCGTTACTCGAAGCGATGCAGGAACGTTGCGTGACGCTGCTCGGTGAGACACGTGAGTTGCCGTCGCCGTTCTTCGTTCTCGCGTCGCAAAACCCGATTGAACTCGAAGGAACATATCCGTTGCCCGAAGCACAACTTGACCGTTTTATGTTCAAGTTACAAGTCGGGATGCCGGAGGCGGACGTGTTGCAGAACATCATCACGAGCCGTCGTCACGGTGAGTTGCCGAAAGCGAACACGATTTTTTCGGCGGCGGAATTGAATAAAACGTTTGAAGCGTTACAGCATATTTTTCTACCGACCGCAGTTGCGTCGTACATCGCGCGGCTGGTTGCCGCGACACATCCGAACTCGGCGGAGACGACAAACGAAGTCCGCGATTATGTTTCGTTCGGAGCGTCGCCGCGTGCCGCGATTGCGATAGCGGAGGCGGCGAGGTCGGCGGCGTTGTTGATGGGTCGCCCGACGGTTGGCTTTGAGGATGTGAAACTGGTAGTGTTGCCGGTTCTGAATCATCGTATATTGTTAAGTTACCGGGCGAGGATGGACAAAGTTGACGCGACAACGATTCTCTCAGCGTTGGTAACGAAACTATCAGAAGTAGCAACAGCGTTACCAAAAAATTTACAGATTAGTGAATGAGGGAATTTTAGATTTGTGATTTTAGGTTGCTTGTTTCAAAATCTAAAAATAAATAATTCTACACGTTACACTTTAACACCACACATGTCTCCTATCGAATACTTCATATTTTTCATACCGCTGAGTTTATATCTGGCGTTTATCACGTACCTTCAACTCAAACGTAATCCGGTTGTGCTGAACGGTTATCTCGACAAGTTGCTACTTGGCGCAGCGTTGATATTTCCGATTGTACTTGGACCTGTAAGAGTATTGCCGTTACAAGAGGTGATGGGATTCTGGGGTTCGCTCAACTT